>JBDLIU010000302.1:0-5448 GCA_039714715.1 Bacteroidota bacterium | reverse complement strand
TACAAAAGATACTGGCAAAACAGCGTTCAGGTTCCCGGTAAGCACACAGATCAACTGGGTGAAATGGCTAAAAAAGCGGGTATATTTCTTGTAATGGGTGTCACTGAAAAGGATGAAACCAATAAAAGCCTGTATTGCACCATACTTTACTTCGCTCCTACAGGTGAGCTGATTGGCAAACATCGAAAAATTAAACCTACAGCAGCCGAAAGGTTAGTTTGGGGCGAAGGTGATGGCTCTACTCTGGCTACCTTCAGCACTCCATTGGGTAGAATTGGAGGATTGATCTGCTGGGAGAATTATATGCCTTTAGCACGTATGGCGATGTACCAAAAAGGCGTAGAAATTTATGTGGCTCCTACTGCCGATTCTCGCGAGAGCTGGCAGTCTACCATGGAGCATATAGCTACCGAAGGTCGATGTTATGTTATTGGTTGCAACCAGTATTTTACCAGGGATAGTTACCCCGAAGATCTTAGAAATACAATACCAGAAGACAGGCCTAATACGCTATCTCGTGGCGGAAGTGTTATCGTTGCTCCCATGGGTAAAGTGCTCGCTGGCCCACTTTATGATAAAGAAGGACTACTTACTGCCGAAGTTGATCTGGATGAAATTGTGCGCAGTAAAATGGACTTCGATGTGAATGGGCATTATGCACGTAATGATATCTTCCGATTTATGGCAGAAGGCATGCCGGAAATAAAGGATGTAGGTTTTGAGTAGAAGGTGATATATTAAAAAATAAAGGGAATAAAATGCTTAGTTCGTTTCATATAAGCACTGTACTTATCACCAAAATACGTTAGACACTCTTTTTCATCCATATTAGCTGTTTGTAAAAGAAATAAGCTTGAAAGGACGGAGATAATCAGTAACTCAATGTCTGGGTGTTTGAAAAAAATGCCCCATGTTAAAAACAGTAAAGAGGAATACATAGGATGCCGAATATATTTATAGATACCGGTTTCTATCAATTCAGAAGTCTTCTCAAATTCATATAGTGCTGTATCACTTCTATTGTTATCTCTTTTTCTGCCTTTCTTTAGCATTATTACTCCTGCTAATACCATATAAATAGAAATAACAAGAAGCCCCCATGCTATCAACTGGTTTATACTAAATGGATTAACAAACCAATAGCTATAATTAGAAGCTAAAAGCCAAATAATGCATTCCCAACTAAAAAAGCGGTAAAATCCATGGCTTCCCGGATTAAATATTGTCTTTCTCGATATAATTATCACCGGAACACTTAAAAACAAAAAGATCAGAAACCTAGTCACTATTAAACCTCTATCTCTCCAATAAAATAGATTATTGCTTTTCCTGTAATTTTCACCCTGTCTCCTAAGTACTCACATTTCAAATCTCCACCACGTTTAGACAATTGCCTGGCTGTCATAACATCTTTTCCAAGTCGATTACTCCAATAAGGTGTTAGAGTGGTATGTGCTGATCCGGTTACAGGGTCTTCATTAACGCCAACACCAGGGCCAAAAAATCGAGAAACAAAATCAGTCTTATCTCCTGGCGCAGATACAATCACTCCTCTTATTCCACTTGCCTTTATCAGATTAAAATCTGGAGTCAATTCTTCAATTTCCTTTTGATTAGAATAGATCAACAAATAATCTGTTTTGCCTTTTAGTGTTTCCTTAGGCTCGATATTAAAAGCACTGATCAGGCTATAAGGTATGGCTACTTTTTCACAGACGTCTGTTGGGAAATCCAGTGTTAGGTCATCGCCAACCTTCTCTACTGGCAATACACCACTGGCCTTTGAGTGAAACTCAATAATATTGGTTGTAATATCATAGTATTTGAATAAAACATAGGCAGAACCTAGTGTGGCATGACCACATAAATCAACTTCAACAGACGGGGTAAACCACCGAATTTCGTAGTTATCATCTTTCTTTACAATAAAGGCCGTTTCTGAAAGATTATTTTCATTAGCAATACTTTGCATAGTGGCCTCATCGAGCCAGGCATTCAACACACAAACAGCAGCAGGGTTTCCGCCAAATACTTTATCGGTGAAGGCATCTATCTGGTATAATTTAATCTTTGACATAGCAGCTTCTTGCATCTAAAAATATAGTAGTTGTAAGTTACAAATATTTCAATTTTCTTAACTTGGCAAAACAATATATTTAAATATTCTATGGATAAATAGAATCTATTATTTATCTATGCAATTATAAATTCTAATTTTTTAAACTAAGTTAAAACTATGAAACTAAACAATTACGTTGACATCTCAACAGTAGACAAAGAGGCTAAGAAGGACTATATTGATCGTCACTCTGCTTTTGTGCATTGTGATTCTTCTGCAAAAAAAGGCGAAAAATTTAAAGTGAAAGTGAAAGTTGGTGATGAATACGCACATCCAGACGATTTTGATCATTACATTGCATACGTTCAATTATGGAATGGTGAAATACTATTAGCACAAGCAACATTTAATGCCGGATCTTTGGGCAACGAAGCAGGACAAACAGAAGTTGATTTTTATGTGGTACCTACCAAGAAAAAAATGAACTTAACGGCAACCGCTTATTGTACAAAGCACGGACAATGGCAAAGCGACTCTGTAACGGTTGAAGTTGCTGAATAATAAAAAGTAAAAAGATAAGATGAAATTGAACCTTCGTGGAGTTTTACTCTGTGGAGGTTTTTTTATTGCCTGCTATGCATATTCAATGAAAATTTCAAATCTGGTCAATTATTTGCAAAATGACACGATTCATAAAATGAGGATTGTATTTAAGGTCTGCTTCCCCAACACGGACGATTATTATTTTCTTTTCCGGATAGATATAAATCAACTGTCCATAAAGACCTCTTGAATAATAGTTTTCCCATTGGATAGGATCAAATCTGATATTATATTGAAAATCCCAACAACTGCCATCAGTTGTGTCTCTTTTAGTAGCTTCATATATAAAGTCTTGTGAAAGGATTTGATTGTTGTCTAAAACACCATTATTTAAGTACAGTCTACCCATCTTCGCCAAATCAATAGCTGTACAGTTAATGCCGGTAAATCCTTTTTCAATTTGATTTTTCCTTTTGTTATCTAAACTCCAGGTCGCTTCGTATTGCATTCCAGTTTTTTGCCATATCTTTTCCTGTAAATATGATGATGGTGTAGTGCCGCTTGCTCTTTCTAGAATCAATGCTAATAACTGTACATTTATACTACTATAATGAGTTTCTACGCCAGGGCTCTCATAAAGCTCTGCCTTAAGTACTAATTTTCGCAAATTCCGGCCATAATAATACCTGGCATTATCAGATAAAGGATTGAACCTTGAATCAGAAAATTCTATTCCTGAAGTATGAAGCAATAAATGCCTTATAGTTATTTCATCAAACCCTTCAATTTCAGACAATTCCGGGATGTGCTCAATTATTGGCTGCTCAACACTTTCAATCACACCTTCATCAATTGCAATTCCCACTAATGTTGTTATAAAAAGCTTTGTAACTGAAAAAGTATTAAAAATAGAATTCTCTTTATAATCGCTATTGTACTTCTCGTACAGGATGGTGTCATTTCTGATTATTAAAAAAACTGCGGTCTTTGATCCTTCTAAATACTCATCAAGAGTTAAGACATCCGGCAACAAAGTATTATAATTAGTAAAAATTTCTTTCCCCAGGATTTCTGAAGTATCAGATTTGGCAAAATAGAAAATAGATTCGGGAGTGTTCTTAATAGTCCGATAAGGAAATAATTTATAATCTGATAGATTAGGAATATTAAAAACCAGTGCACGGCAAGAGGAAACCGTTATTACAATGGCTAATATAATCGTAATATTTTTTAATTGATTATACATAAAGGTCCAACCAGGCAGTGATCTGGACCCCAATAAATACAGGGGTAACCTACAGCACCGCCCCTGGTACTCTAAAGTTACAAAAACACTTGGATACTTGCCAATCGGCAGGTTGGTGTCAGAATACCCCAAACAAGACTGGGCCACTATGCTGTGCTAGCCAATGTTAGGCAATAGTTGCAATAGTATTTCCTATTTAATATTTAGCGCTGAAGGATCTTGTCTTGAATCCCATAAATAATGAACTATTATTCTACTCTTTTCAACTTCATAGAACAGAATGTACTTGTCAATAATTAGACCTCGAATTCCTTTAAGGTCTGTCTTTATCCCCATGTTTGGATATTTCCTTAGTAGTCGAAGTCCTCGGTTAAACTATTGGTTTAACTTTATTGAATAAGTTTTACTTTTATTTCTTTCGATATAGAATTCGAGAATCTCATATCTTTTGATTTTGGCTCTTTGCGACCAAACTATTTTTCTTGAAGCCATTCCTCTACTTCTTTCTCAAGTGAGTCATTCTCGATGAATAATCCCTTATCAATTTCTTGTTTTGAAGCCATAATTTCATTTATCATTTCAGGAGTCAAATAAAGAGTCTTCGATTCTGCTCTAGAATCTAATATTGTTCTTATTGCTTCAAGAAAAGATTTGTCTTGAATCTCTGAGATTCTCTGAATAAGTGCATTCTTTAGTTCTAATGTCGACATCTCTTAATCAATCTTTGTCCAAATTTAACGAAATAATCAATTATTTGGTTTTTATCGAGCAATTATTGCCTGCGAATCCGGGGTGCCAGCGTGGAGGAATTTTCATCTACGACTTTCTCACCGGAGAACTAAAGATAGTGAGGAAACCTGATATGTCAACACACCTAAATACCGCTAGTGCTACCTTGGTCAATATTAGGTGCTGGCTTTAAACCTCAATTTCGATATTGTACTTGTTTAATAATCCAACTATTCCATGTAGAGAGAATTTTGCTTTCTTAATTCGATTCTTTTCAGGGTTGATAGAATAATTAAAAGAAGTTCTAAAATCTGCAATTTCGAGAATTGTATTTTCAAATATTGCTTTATTCATATCGCAATTATCGAAGATAACCTGTGTCAAGTCACACTCGGTAAAATCAACCTCATGTAGTTGTGAATTTTTAAAAAGCGTTTTTTTAATCTTTAGTTGATAGAAAGAAGAATGATTAAGTGAGCAATTAGAGAACTCAAAAGAAAGACCAAATACATTACAATTTTCAAATTGAAGTCCAAGCATTTTGCAATTTTCAAACTTCACATCTTGGAATGATGTTTTGTTTGTTTTAATGTTACTTAGATTACAATCAATAAACACGCAATTAATGAACTTAATTTCAGATAAGCGGGAATCTGAGAAATTGCAATTTAAGAAAGTACAGTATTCATACTCTCCTAATGTCAAAGGATTTTCTGAATAGTCTTTTTGTTCAAAAGTTTGTTCTTCAATGTATTCCATTATGCGATGTGTTGCTAATGTAGTGCTAAACGAAGTTACGTTCGAGATTTAATATTACCTACCGGAAGGTAGAGTAAATATTAAAGATCAAAAGAACGTTGCCAAATTGCGT
>JBDLIU010000301.1:0-5452 GCA_039714715.1 Bacteroidota bacterium | reverse complement strand
AAGGGCAGGAGAGTATTTTCTTATTGGTTCGGTTGTAAGGGATATGCAGATTATTATTAAAGAGTGTGAAAATAATCGTCCTGAACTGAATATACCAGATGATATTTGTGTTGAGGCTGGCACCAATATTCAGGAGCTTATCACAGCCACAGATGCAGATGGCGATGATGTTAAAATTGAAGTCTTGTCAGCAGTGTTGCACTTCCAGGAATCACCCGCCACCTTCGATCCCGATCCTCCGGTATTTCAGCCTCAACCAGGACAGGTTCTTTTCCAGTGGCAAACTACTTGTGAGCACGTTCGGGAGCAACCATATTTGGTGCACTTTAAAGTTACAGACAGACCTCCTGAAGGGGTTGCCCTGGTTGAATTTGGAACAATGAATGTAACTGTGGTAGGTCCTTCACCAAAAGATTTGATCAGCCAGGTGAACCCTAATAGAACGATTGACCTCTCATGGGATCCATATAGTTGTCAATATGCAGAATCAATACAGGTGTGGAGAAGGATAGACAGTTATTCTTTTACGCCTGATGAATGTGAGACAGGTATGCCTGAAAGGGCTGGCTATACCTTGATAAATACAATTGACGCATCACAATCAACTTATACAGATAACAATAACGGTAAATTGTTGAATTTTGATGCTAAATATTGTTATCGCTTAGTGGCACAGTACCCTCTTCCGAAAGGGGGTGAGAGTTATGTGTCGAATGAAACTTGTGGTATCATAATAGCTGATGGACCTGCTATTACCCATGTTACGGTTGATGAAACCTCCCAAACTGAAGGGAAAATCACAGTTAGCTGGCGTGGGCCATTTGAGATTGACCAGGTACTGTTTCCTCCTCCATACAGTTATGAGCTATGGCGCGGAACCGGGTTAAGTGGTGCTGCAGAATTAGAAGTAATGCCACTTTCTTCCGATACCACCTTCCAGGATACTGGCTTGGATACCAGGAACTCATCTTACCATTATATTGTTAAGCTTTTTGATGGTTCCGGATTTGAAGTAACACAATCGGTATCTGCTTCACAGGTAAGGCTAGAACCTACACCTCTTTTGGGTGCTATTGAATTGAACTGGAATGCGGATGTTCCATGGACAAACAATTCACAATCATACCCGATGCATTATATCTATCGTGACAATTCCGTAGCAGGGGATGAAACACAGATTATATTAATTGATAGTGTGGATGTAACAACGGAGGGATTCTTCTATGCTGATGATGGTAGTTTTAACAGTGACTCTTTAGATGATCAGACAGAGTATTGTTATTATATACAAGCGGAAGGTACTTATGGAAATCCAAAAGTTATAGCACCACAAACAAACTTCTCTCAGATTATCTGCGCCAGACCAAACGACACAATTCCTCCATGCGAGCCGGAATTGTTTATTGAGATGATTGATTGTGAGGCTTTCTTAGCAGATAAGGATTGTAGTTTTTCAGATTTCTTCAATGAAATATATTGGACATATGATTTTAATATTGAGGAGTGTGATGAAGATTTGAAAGGATTTAATATTTATTACTCATACTCAGGTGAAGAAGGCACATTCTCGCTTCTGGATTTTGTAACTGATACGTCATATGTTCACAGTGATTTAAATTCATTTATAGGTTGTTATTATATTACTGCTGTTGACAGATCGAACAATGAAAGTCTACCTAGCCAAATAGTTTGTAATGACAATTGTCCTTACTATAAGTTGCCTAATATAATTACGCCTAATGATGATGGCTTTAATGACACCTTCAGGCCATTTGATGAAAATTCTCCTGATATCAATGCCCAATGCCCGAGGTTTGTAGAGTCTGTAAAATTTAAAGTATTTAACAGGTGGGGTGGTCTTCTTTATGAGTATAAATCCGGAGGTGAAAATACCATTAATATTAACTGGGATGGCCGGGATTCGAATGGACGGTTACTGCCGGCTGGTAACTATTACTACTCGGTCGATGTAATTTTTGATATCAGAGAAGCATCGGAGAGGGATCAAACACTTACCGGTTGGGTTCAAGTCCTTTACTAGTTTTGAGATTAGTTATTGGTTAATAGTTAGCAACCGGATAATGTGTGATTTATGTTTGTATGTACAAACAAACATATTACATGATAGATTGTGATCTACTACGTGAATTAACTGCAACACTATTACAAATACTCTATTAACCAATAACTTTATTGTCAGCCTGAAAGATTCGTTTATTTTTGCAGCAAACAATAATCGAAATGAAAGCATTTATATATCCGGGTCAGGGAGCTCAATTCTCAGGAATGGGCAAGGATCTTTACGAAGCATCTGAAGAAGCTAGACTTTTGTTTGAGCAGGCAAATAAAATTCTTGGATTCAGAATTACAGATATTATGTTTAATGGCACTGATGAAGAGCTTAAACAAACACGAGTGACTCAGCCTGCGATATTTATACATTCTACGATTTTATCACTAACCAATAATGACTTCAACCCGGATATGGTAGCAGGTCATTCGCTTGGAGAATTTTCTGCTCTTGTTGCTAATAAGGCATTGACTTTCGAAGATGGATTAAGGCTGGTATATAAAAGGGCAATGGCTATGCAAAAAGCCTGTGAGATTAATCCATCAACAATGGCTGCTATATTAGGTCTTGACGATGAAGTAGTAGAAAATATATGTCAGGAGGTAGAGGATGTAGTGGTTGCTGCCAACTATAATTGCCCGGGTCAATTGGTAATATCAGGAACGGCCGAAGCCATTGGGATTGCATGTGATTTGTTAAAAGAAGCAGGTGCAAGAAGGGCGCTGCCTTTACCTGTAGGTGGTGCATTCCACTCTCCATTGATGGAGCCAGCAAGAGCAGAGTTAGAAGAGGCTATTATGAATACAAAATTTAATGATCCAATATGCCCTGTTTACCAAAATGCAACGGCTTTGCCATCAGTAGACATCAAAGTGATTAAAGAAAACTTAATTAAGCAATTAACAGCTCCTGTGAGGTGGACACAATCAGTACAAAATATGGTTGCCGATGGTGCAACACAATTTGTCGAATCTGGCCCTGGTAAAGTATTACAGGGATTGGTTAAGAAAATTTATAGAGAAGCAGAAGTAAGCGGACTATAGTTTATTTGCTTAGCGGAATAGAAACAGTAAAGGTAGTTCCCTGAACACTCTGGCCTTTTCTATCCTCAAAACTTATTTCACCATTCATTTTATTGACCATTTCCAGGGTGATATAAAGGCCTAAACCAGAACCTTCTGCCATTTCTGTTCCCCTGAAGAACATTTCAAAAATTTTACTCTTAATACTTTCATCTATTCCTTTACCAGTATCAGAGACTTTCAGTATGAGTTTATTATTTACTTTTTCTGCCGAAACCTTAACGGAAGGATTACTGTAAGTTAGATCATTATATTTAATGGCATTGGAAACAAGGTTGTTCAAAACGCGAAACACCCTGTTATTGTCTATTGATAAAGTATTCTCGATTTGTATAGAAGTTGAGAAACTAATTTTACTCGCATTGTCGAGGTACCTGTTGTTTTCAATAACCTCATCAACAAGTTCTTGAATATTAACATCACTATATACCACATCTACCCTGGAATTTCTGGAATAATCAAGGATGTCTTGTATAAAGCTGTCCAGGTTCTGAATTCTATCTTTAATTTTCTCAAAGTACTCTGGATTTGATTCCGGGTTTTTCTCTAATTCAGCTAAATTGATTAATCCCATAACTGACGCAAGAGGAGCTCTTAAATCATGTGATGTACTATATACAAACCTGTCAAGCTCTTCATTGTTTTTTATCAATGCCTTGTTTTTTTCTTTAAGCTCTATAGCTAAACCTTCTGCATGATGATGTTTTTCAACGAGAATTTTTTCAGATGAATTGTTTATTGAAAGCAAGAAACTTATGCCCAGGCTTAATAATAATATTGAGGTTATTACATTTAAAACATATGAAATTGTTGGATCTATTGGTTGAATGTTGATATTGCCAAAGGGGTGAAAATCAGTAAGAATTAATATCAGAAATAAAATAAGAGTAAGCACTACCAACCCATATGAGTACTTTACTTTTCTAACATCCAATACGATAAATGTGAACATTATTAATGGATAAAACAGAAGGTAAATACCAATATCCTTGGGAATGACAGCAGCAAATGAGAAGAGCATAAGGTTAGTCATCACAATAACCATCACTTTTGCCGTTCGATGTTTTCTTTTTTCATTAAGAATATATCCTATCACAAGCATAAAGGCTATACTCATATCTATAAGCATTACATAGGGGAATCCTTCATACAGGTCGTAAAATCCCTGTATTGCTGCTGCAATAGCTCCAATTATACAGAATTGGGAAAAAAGGACATTCCTTTTTTGTCCTAAAAGGTCAGAATGAAGGCCAGTTGAATTTGTTAAAACTGACCAGTTTCTGAAATTAAAAAAAAATCTCATACTTATTAATTACTATTGCAAACTAGCAACCATATCGTGCAATAAATGGTTTTCTATAATCTGTATTCTATTTATTGTAAAATTGTAACCTCAAGTTTGTCAGTACAACTGCTTAAAAGCTCAATGTTGGATTTTTTCAAGATAGGATGTAATGATGACGGAGCAATTTCAACCAATGGAATCAAGGTGAATCGCCTGTTTTGAATTTCAGGATGAGGTAGTATTAGATTTTTTTCTTTGATAATAACATTACCATAGTATAAGATATCAATATCAATTAACCGTTCCCCCCACTTAGTTTTTCTTACCCTTCCCAACTGGTCTTCAATTTCCAGAAGCGAAGACAATAAATCCTGGGGATTTAATACTGATTCAATTTCAATTACCATGTTAAGAAAACGAGGCTGATCAGGTACACCCCATGGGGCTGTTTCATACAATGATGACATTTTCAGGATAGCTCCAACTCTTTTTTTAATAAGGATTAATGAGTCTTCAACATTCTTCCTTCTGTCACCTAAGTTGCTGCCCAATAAAATAAATATACCATCTGTCATATAAAATCAAAATTAGATCAATTATTACGCTTATTTTTGAAGTTTATAAATTAATAATATGAAATTCTTAAGAAACTTTTTAGCCGCGTTATCCGCACTTGTTGTCTTTTCTGTATTTAGTTTAATCATTTTCTTTGGAATGATTGCTGCTCTGGAGGATACTGAAAAGTTCACTGTAAAAGATAATACTGTATTAAAAATATCCTTAACCCAACCACTGTCTGACAGGGATTTTGAAGATCCATTTGCAGATATGTCATTTTTGGGAGGTGAGGTTGATAGAATTGGTGTTGTTAATTTAAGAAAAGCGCTTAACCAGGCTGCCAATGATGATAAAATTAAAGGAGTGGTCTTATATGCTCCCTCACTAATGGGTGGCTTTGCTTTAGGACAGGAGGCTCGTAAAGCACTGGAAGATTTCAAATCCTCAGGTAAGTTT
>JBDLIU010000300.1:0-5459 GCA_039714715.1 Bacteroidota bacterium | reverse complement strand
ACATATAGGCTGTAGTTGCAAGATTAGTGTTCTCACTTATTGTCCAGTAATGATTTAATGCAATTTGTGGTTTGTGATAAAAATTATCTTCAACTTGAATTACTTCGCCACCTAATCTACCCCAATCATTATTTTGTCGGATTCCACTAGGACTATTCTTGTATGTCCCAATTGAAAGCCTGTTCTGACGTTGACCATGTCTTTGTTTTGCTCCTATTACGGTAAATGTCATCAGGTGATCATCATTTAGTTTTTTAGCAATATTCAGAAAGTATGACCATCCTAGAAATTGCGTACCATCAACATAGCCCTCTCCCTGAGTTCTTGTACCCTGAAGACTCAATGCCCAACCAGTTTCTGAAATCCCTGTTGACAAAGACAAACCAATTTTATTATACAGGTTATTACCGGTACCAATAAAAACAGAGCCGCCTTCTTTAGCATCAGTTGCTTTAGAAACTATATTAATAGTTCCTCCAACAGAAGGAACCGCTACTTTTGACGCACCTAAACCACGCTGAACCTGCATAGAACCAGTAACATCAGATAGACCAGCCCAATTAGACCAGTAAACTCGACCATTCTCCATATCGTTTACCGGTACACCATTAATCATAACAGCAAGATTTTGCGAATCAAAACCACGAATATTGATTCTTGAATCACCATATCCACCACCAGATTTAGTTACATAAACACCAGGTGTGCCTTTTAATATCTCAGGAAATTCCTGGCTTCCCAATTTCTGTGAGATATATTCTCCTTTTACAGTAGATACTGCCACAGGAGTTTTACGATCAATAGCAACTGAGGCAATAACTTCAACCTCTTGCAGTCCGATTGAACTAGAAGACATTTCTATATCACCCATTTCTGTAACCTTTCCTTCAGTTATGGATACTGATTTTTCAACAGTTTCGAATCCAATAAAAGAAATTACAAAAGTTACATTTCCAACTTCTAAATTTCCAATTTTAAAGTATCCATCAATATCGGTTGTTGAACCAGTTGTTGTACCTTTAATAATAACATTAGCGCCAATTACGCCATCTCCAGTATCAGGATCAAGAACTCTACCAGTTACAGACCCGGTTTGAGCCCAAGCCCATGAACCAATTGCTACAAATAATAGCATTAGTAAACTTTTTTTCATGTTTAGTTTGGTTTGGTTTAACTTAATTTAATTGAACATATAATTTATGCGAGATTAATAATAAATCCCGTTTAAATACTTACTTAAATGTTAAGATTTTATGAATAAAACTGTTAAAGAAACAACGACTTGCTAACATTAATGTGCGTTATAAATATAAGTGTAAAAGTAACTGAAAAACACACATAAAAACAAGTGTTTTTGATACCTAATTTTCACCTTCTAAATATACTTCAAAAAGAATTAGAATAATACAATTATAGCCTATAAGTAACTGATATTATGATAGTTACTTATAGGCTATTAGAGCAATAAATTTATCTGTATTTCCTATTCTTCATCCATAAACGGATACCTGTAATCTGTAGGTGGCACAAATGTCTCTTTTATAGTTCTTGGAGATACCCACCGCATCAGATTTTGAGCTGATCCTGCCTTATCATTTGTACCCGATGCTCTAGCTCCACCAAATGGTTGCTGTCCTACTACAGCACCGGTAGGTTTATCATTGATATAGAAGTTACCTGCAGCATTGGTTAATGCTCTGGTTGCTTGTTCAGCAGCATACCTGTCATTGGAAAAAATAGCACCGGTTAATGCATAGGGAGATGTGCCATCTACCAGCTTTAGGGTTTCTTCAAACTCATCGCCATCATATAAATAAATTGTCAGAACCGGACCAAATATTTCCTCCTGCATAGTGATATACTTTGGATCAGAAGACAGTAAAACTGTTGGCTCAATAAAGTAGCCTTTTGACTTATCATGATTTCCTCCTGCTACCACTTCAATTACATCACTCGCTTTTGCATCATCAATGTACTTGCTTATACTATCATAAGCTTTTTCGTCTATCACAGCATTAAAGAAATTAGTAAAGTCCTCAACACCACCTGTTTTAATGTCTGCCAGATCCTTTAAAACTGATTCTTTAATTTCCGACCACATTTCTTTTGGGATATAAGCTCTAGATGCAGCAGAACATTTCTGTCCCTGGTACTCAAAAGCACCTCTTGTCAAGGCAGTAGCAACTGCTTGTGGATCAGCTGACTTATGAGCCAATACAAAATCCTTACCTCCTGTTTCACCAACAATTCGAGGATAACCTTTATACTTTTTAATATTTCCACCTATTGTCTCCCAGATAGTCTGGAATACTCCTGTGCCTCCCGTGAAGTGAATTCCTGCAAAATCCGGATGTTTGAAAATAACATCTCCCGCAACCGGACCACTCACATGAACCAGGTTAATAACGCCATCCGGTAAACCTGCTTCCTTAAATAGGTCCATCAAGACATGGGCAGAATAAATCTGCGTATTGGATGACTTCCATACAACCGTATTTCCCATTAAGGCAGGAGAAGTTTGTAAATTGCCAGCGATAGAAGTGAAATTAAAAGGAGTTAATGCAAATACAAATCCTTCCAGCGGTCTGTACTCGACCCTGTTCCACATACCCGGACTGGATTCCGGTTGATTCTTGTAGATTTCAGTCATATACTGAACGTTAAACCTGTAGAAGTCTATTAGCTCACATGCTGAGTCAATCTCAGCCTGAAATACATTCTTCGATTGAGCCAGCATAGTCGCTGCATTAAGCTTAGCCCTATAGGGCCCGGCTAATAAATCTGCAGCCTTAAGAAAAATACTTGCTCTGTGCTCCCATGACATATTGGCCCACTTCTCTCTTGCTTCCAGGGCTGCATTAATGGCCATCTCAACATGACTAGCATCACCGGCATGATAATGCCCCAAAGTATGAGACAGTTCATGTGGAGGATGAATGGCAACTTTCTTATCCGTTCTTATTTCTTTGCCACCAATAATCATCGGCAAATCAAGCTCCTTTGATCTTGCCTCTGCAATAGCTGCTTTTAATTCTTTTTTCTCCGGTGAACCGGGTAAATATGACTTAACCGGTTCGTTTGTTGCAACCGGCACATTGAAAAATCCTTTTGGCATCGTATCTGAATTTTAGTTTTGACAAAGATAACATTCAACAAGGTTAAAGCTGAAAATCGCTCCCCTGATTACTATTAATATTTTACTCTTTATAAGTATTTTTTTAACTCCAATAAGGATCTTATTTCAAGTGTAGGAGTAATAGGGCATTTAAAATTATTCGGATTATAAAAAACCTGATCTATTCCTGCAAGGTATGCCCCTTCTATGTCTGATTCCGGATTGTCTCCTATCATTAAAGATTCTTTAATTGTTGCTCCTGCCTTGTTTACTGCGTAGTCAAATATCTGCTTATTGGGCTTTTGGCTATTGGCCATACTGGAAGTAACAATCACATCAAAATAATGAGAAAGACCTCCACTATTGAGCTTAACACCCTGTATCTCATCAAAGCCATTAGTGATAATATGCAATTTATATCTTCCTTCAAGGTAATCTAATAGCTCTTTAGCTCCATCAATCAGATGTGGTTTAGTAGGGCAGACTGTTATATAATCATGTTGCATCTCATTGGCCATCCCATTATCCTGAATCTCCAGCTCATCAAAAATAGTCGGGAACCTATCATTCCTGATCACATCCTTATCAATCTCCCCTGCATGAAATTGGTCCCATAAGTTTGCATTCACTTTCTCGAATTTTTTCAAAAAATTATTTAGTACAACTCCTTTCGATTCCAACTGATAATCAGTCCAGAGTTCCGTCAGTGTTTCTGCCGAGCATGACTCATAGTCCCATAAAGTATGATCTAGGTCGAAAAAAAGGTGTTGTTTTGTATGAAACATATTTACAGGTTAAGATTATTGATAGATAATTCTCTATTTAATTTCAGGATCAGAGGCAGGTAAAGTACCATGCAACAATAACAAATTTAATATACGCAAACGAGCTTCATCACCCATTGTTTTCATTATCTGACCCCCGATTTGCAAATTAAAACTCTTTAAACGCATTAGAAATTATCAAATCTTCGTTCTTCTTAATAGTTCAATTAAATAATAAAACAATTGATTTATATACCTTTGCTACTAAGATGAGGCGAAATCTAAACAAATTATATTCATTCACCATAATACTATTCCTGTTAATAATATTATCAGGTCAACAGGTCAACGCTCAAACTGGGAGTAATAATAAGGAAGTAGTGCAGTTTACTGGTATAGTTGTTAGTAGCGATGGTATTACTACTGTTCCCGGAGTGCATATTTACGTGCCAAAATCAGGAAGAGGCACCACCACTAATTTCAATGGCTACTTTTCAATGGCAGCTCTCGTAGATGATGAAGTAATGATAAGTGCGGTTGGTTTTATGAAACAGAAGTATATTATTCCGGAAGGGAATAATAACAGGGTTAACGTATTATTTAAATTAAAAGAAGATACATTATATCTTCAAAACGTTGATATATTACCCTTTCCATCTGAGAGAGAATTTAAAGAAGTTATTCTGGCAATGAAAATGCCTGAAGAGAATAAGGTGTTGGAAGATAGGCTCGATGGCGCTTCTCTTTCGCTCTTGTTGCAATCCACTCCGTACGATGCCAGCCTTAATGCCAGGTATTATTTCGACCAGCAATTCTACTACATGCAGGACCAATACGGACCTCGCACCAATCCATTTCTTAACCCGTTTAACTGGAGTAGGTTTATTCAATCGCTTAAAAAGAAGAAGTGATTCCATTATTTAAAGCATAAAAGCTACTGCTATTAAACCTGCAAGTGCTATATAAACTACTGCTATCAGCACTTTGTAAAATGTTAGTTCTGACTTTTTCATCTGTTCCATAGTTTTACCTTTAAGAACTATAGTGTCATAACCGTGCCAAAAGATATATTAGGCTGACTATCAATCACTTAATATAATATACTTAATTTAATTATTCCCAATTTGGGAATAATTTTGGTGATTTGAATGTCATTTTGGGAAAATAATCAAAGGGATCCTATCAAATTTTCGAATCGATTAAAATTTTATAGCCATTCAAATTATTTTACAATCAATCTTTCCAAGCACCATAATTCACGTTAAAAAATCAACCTATGTAATATTATTTTTCATAAACTTTTGCTGAAAATAAATCCATTCGCTAATATTGCACTCCCGTTTGCAAAGGCAGCGGTAAATTACATATAAATTCCTCTTTAGCTCAGCTGGTTAGAGCATCTGACTGTTAATCAGAGGGTCCTTGGTTCGAGTCCAAGAAGAGGAGCGTAATGAGTACAAAGCCGGAAGAGATTCCGGCTTTTTCATTTTACGAACTTGGGCGAGAAGTTTATGCCGATCATAGCGAAGCGATACATCGGTAAGTCCAAGCCTGTCCGCCAACTGGCGGAAGGAGGAGCC
>JBDLIU010000299.1:0-5473 GCA_039714715.1 Bacteroidota bacterium | reverse complement strand
GTACGTTCCTCCATTACTCCGGAGATTGAAAAGATTCTTAGTGATGACTTCTTGGAACTGGTCAAAGACGGAGCACATGGTTTCCAAATCGATAAGCTGTGTGTTGCCGCCAGGCTTGATTTCAATCCCTTAAACACAATGAAACCTGATGTAGCACTTTATGAAGGACTCATACAGGCCATCGACAGGCTAAATCAGCAATGTACTGCCATAAATCCCGAATTTCGGATGGCCTCCGAATTTGGTTATGACCGGCTGATCCCCTATTTCGATGTGGGATACCGCAACGCTGCCGGACTGGATGTCTCTACTTTCAAATATGTTTTCCCCGAGTGGACATCTTGCATGCATGTCTCCATGCCCGGAGATTTTAGAACGGTGAATGCTGCTGTAATGACAGGCTCTGTAATTGTAATCGAACCTCGTTCTTATCAAAGCTCAATGGCTGATCCTCTTTATAAAAAAATATCGGAATATATCAGGGAAGTAGAGAGAATAAGAAAGGAATTGAAGAAAGTTATTTTCACGGGGGAATATTATGATGAACTTGATGCTGAAGTTTTTGGTGTGATAAAAGAAGCTTCAATAGATTCTGATGGTACTACAGATATTGCTGTTCCTGGACAAATGCCTGGTACCGGTGCTTCTGCAGGCGATGTAAAACCTGCTTCATTGCACTATAAAGTACATGGTGAAAAAAATAATGGCCGCCGTGCAATAGTAGTTATGAACGATTCTGAAATTCCGATTAAATATACTTGGAAGTTTACTTATAAAGATGTTATGAAAGCTAAGCTCTACATTCCTTTTGGTGTGACTAAAACAATTGAGCAAGGAGATATTTTGGAAATAGATGGAAATCAAATACACATAATTGTAGAAGAATAGAAGCAGAATATTATTATAGAGAACAGTTGGAAAAATTAAATTTGGTACATGAAACATAGTTTTGCAATAGATCTAAAAATTGGAGCTGCCCACAAACTGAAAAAGAGAAAGCATACTATTAAAGTTGTTGGGAAAGGAAACGGAAAAAAAGGAGGAGCATCACAAATTCTTATTGATGCAATTGTCCTTGAAAAAATAGAAGCATTCAAAAAGAAATAAGCATACAAAATTTTAGAATAACAAAAGGAATCCAAAAGTGAAATTGTCATTTCGACTGTAAGGAGAAATCTTTTAATCAACTGCATGGCGAAAATTTTATTAATCACTTTATTCCTTCAAATAAAAAGAAGAAACTTTTGTGTCAGACTTGAGTATTCTGGACTAAATAATAGGAAAAGATTCTATGACTGAATTAAAACAAAATATTAAAACTAAATTTCAGGATATTTTTAGTTATTCTTTCGGCGAAGGAATGAACTCGCTTGTAATGAATAGCATTTTCGGTTTTGCAATGCTTTATTACACGGAGGCGTTAGGGCTAAGTTACGCGTTGGCGGGAATAGCTATGGCTATCGCTACATTCTGGGATGCTTTAACCGACCCGCTGATGGCATTTATTAGCGATAACACACGCAGTCGATATGGGAGACGTCACCCGTACATGCTATTAGGTGGAATTTTAACCCTGCTTGCATACTATTTTATCTG
This sequence comes from Bacteroidota bacterium, assembly GCA_039714715.1. Lineage (GTDB taxonomy): Bacteria > Bacteroidota > Bacteroidia > Cytophagales > Cyclobacteriaceae > S012-113. Next base: position 3,877 of record JBDLIU010000299.1, on the reverse strand, counting down.
GGCAGTCCCGGAATCATTTCAAACCGATACACAAATAATTTTTTGGTATTTGGTTATTATAAATTTACTCTTCAGAACATCCATTACAATTTTTGCGGTTTCTTACTTTGCGCTCGGTTTTGAAGTTTGTACAACTTATGATGAACGGGCTAAGCTGCAGGGTGTAAAATTTGTGCTAAATATGGTTGTAAATTTACTAGGTCCAGCTTTGGCATGGAGCCTGTTTTTCAAAGATCCAGTTGACGGGACAAAAGCAACAAGCATTGCTTCAAATTATGTCGACATGGCAACTGCATTCACAATTGTTAGTTTAGGGTTCGTGCTGATTGTTGTTTTTGCCACTAAAAAATACATTGTTGATAGCCGGCAATCGACTGAAATTTCAGAATTTAAATTCAGTCTGTTAATCTCTTATTTCCGAGATATATTCTCTGACAAATACTCACGCATCGTTTTTCTTTTCATGTCCATTGTGTACATCGGACTTGTTCTCTACTCTTCAATGCAGATGTATGTTTATGTGTACTTTATGGAGTTTTCTGCAACCTATAAAAGCATTGTACACGGTTCCACAATGGTGGGATTTGGAATTGGATCAGCCATTATGCCTTGGTTGGTAAAAAAGTGGGAGAAGAAACCTGTTGTTGTTTTTGCTGCAATTTGGAGCGCTGTGGTTAATTTTATTTTAATCTTAATATTTGTAACTGGTTTTCTGCCAAAAGATTTGGTTTATAGCTTGTCAGGCTTTGAAATCCCAGTTTCCATGCTGGTTTTTATGATCTTCCACGCTTCATATTGGTGGTCAAATGGAATTTTGGTACCGGTAGCTTTTTCCATGTTAGCGGATCTCTCGGAAGTTGGTGAATATCGCACGGGAACACTTAAAGACGGAGGCTATGGTGCAACGATGAGTTTTGTGACAAAGGTAGCTAAATCTGTTGGATTATTATTAACAGGGCTAAGTATGAGTTTAGTCGGATTTGTGGAAGGTAGTGAAACTCAATCACCGGAAGCTATCAATAACCTAGGAGCAGCAACATTTGTACTTGGAGCAGTAATCGCCTTAATTGCTATGCTGACAATGCTCAAATATCCTATTGATCGCAAATTTATAGCCAAAGTTAAAGAGGCTCTTGCTGCACGTGAGCGCGGAGAGGAAATTAAACTTGATATCTGATTTGTTTGAACAAAATAGTGCAGCGAATACTAAAATAGTATGCTGCAATTTTTTGTAATAAATATTTAATAAAAAGGAATAAAAAGAATGACTAAAGAATATGCAATAAGAGAAAAAAGCAATCCGATAATTACAAAAGATGACCTCCCATTCCGAGGTGAGTGTGTGTTTAACAGCGGCGCAGTAGAACATGATGGCGAGATCGTAATGATTCTCAATACCTGGCGGGCTGATTTTGTACCGCAGTTTCTGGTGGCGCGCAGCAAAGACGGTGTCAATTTCAATATTGGTGATAAAAGTATCGTTACTCCGCCAAAGGAGTATCCCTATGGACAATACGACGGCATCTTTGATACGCGGATTACTCGCATGGAAGAGGATGACTGCTACTATATCACCTACAATACTTCTTCCCATCTTGGTGGCAGGATCCGTTTGCTTAAGACTACCGATTTTGTTGAGTTCGAGGATAAAGGATTTATCACAGGCGTTGACCATCGCAACTGCGTGATCTTCCCTGAAAAGGTCAACGGTATGTATGCCCGCCTCGAACGTCCTGCAGGTGAAAGTGGAATCGGTGATATTTACATTTCCTATTCACCTGATTTACGGTTTTGGGGTGATACCCAATTACTGCTCGAAAAGGGTACTCGCTACTGGGAAAGTAAAAAAATCGGACCAGGTGCGCCGCCGGTCAAAACCGAAAAGGGCTGGTTGATTATTTATCATGGTTGCCGTGAGCATATGAACGGCATTATGTATAACGCCGGCGCCATGCTGCTCGATCTTGAAGATCCGCGCAAAATTATTGGAAAGATGCGCGAGTATCTAATGATTCCCGAAACAGATTATGAAAATATAGGCAACGTACCGCAAGTATTATTCCCCACAGCGGCAATCCCGCATGGTGAAAAGGATGAATTGAAAATTTACTATGGCGCTGCTGATACCTGTATAGGTTTGGCAAGAGCAAATATTCCCGAACTTGTTGATAAGTGTCTGGCAGATGGCCCGCTAGTTTACGAATATAAGTTTTAATCTGTTTAAATAAACGAGTGACAAATGGAACCGGGAGGTTAGTTGTCTTTCACTTTACATAATTTTAAAGGAGATTTATTATGAATCATGTAGAACGTTTTAAGGCGGTTGTTAAAGGACAGCCGGTAGACCGCTTACCGAAACTGGAATGGGCGGTGTGGTGGAATGAAACTATCGATCGCTGGCGTAAAGAAGGACTTCAGGAATTTGACGCCAGTCGGTTTTCGGCAGGGACTAATCCAACGGCTAACTACAGTCCGGACCGTTACTGTCTTTATGACCACTTTGGTTTGGATCAGTATTTTCAGTTATGGTTCGACAGTCGCGGCCCTGAGTGTCCGCCACCGAATGGTGAAGGCGGAGCCATTATCTCCAATGAAGAGGAGTATGAACGGATCAAACCGCTTCTTTACCCTAAGATAGATAAGGCAATTATTGATATTCAACCATGGGCTGAGCGTCAGCGACGTGGTGAAAGTCTGAACTGGATTACACTTGAAGGTTTCTTCTGGTTTCCGCGCCTTCTGTTTGGGATAGAGAATCATCTGCTGGCTTTCTTCGAACAGCCGGATCTGATGAAGCGTATCAACCAGGACAATGCGGATTACCATATTTATATATTAAAAAAACTGGCGGAAGCGGATTGTCTGCCAACTTTTGCTGTTTTTTCAGAGGATATGAGCTATAACAATGGGCCGATGCTTTCCGAGATGCTTTTTGATGAATATATGGAGCCATATTATCGTCAGGTCATTCCGCTGATGGAAGAACTAGGAATATTACCTATCGTTGACAGTGATGGTGATATCACGGTGATGATTCCTTGGCTGGAAAAGGTTGGTATTAAAGGAGCATTACCGCTGGAATTCCAGGCAGGTGTGGATGCCAACAAAATCCGTGAAGCACACCCGGAGTTTGTTATTATTGGCAACTTTAACAAACTTGTGATGGACCAGGGTGAAGAAGCCATCCGGGCAGAGTTTGAACGCCTGCTGCCGGTTATGCGAAGTGGACGTTATATTCCGAGTCCTGACCATCAAACACCACCTGCGGTTTCGCTGAAGCAATACCAGGTCTATCTTCGTTTGCTAGACGAATATTGTCGTAAAGCGAATGATTGATGTCTTACAAAAAGAAAAATAAGGATGACTGAATGAAGCAAGAAGGAAAACTATCAAAAAAAACAAAAGCAACCTGGGCAATTGGTTCTATTACTGACGTTTACATGAGTAATGCATTAAACTATCTTGCGTTCCCGATCTATAATATGGGACTGGGAGTTGATCCGCGCCTGCTGGGTTGGGCGCTTGGTATTCCACGCATCTGGGATGCAATTTCAGACCCATTGATGGGCAATATTTCCGACAACACCCATACGCGCTGGGGCCGCCGTCGTCCATTTATTTTCATTGGTGCCATTCTTTGCATGCTGATGTTTGTGTTAATTTGGCATCCACCGACAGATTGGTCGCCAACAGCAATCGGATATTATTTCATGGTTATGGCGATCCTTTTCTATACAGCTTTTACAATCTTTACAGTTCCTTTTGGGGCTTGGGGACTGGAACTGACCACCGACTACAATGAAAGGACGAGTGTGCAGGCTTTCCGTACTGCCTTCCAGGCTATCGGAGGATTAGGACTTGGAACTATGTGGGTTTT
>JBDLIU010000298.1:0-5479 GCA_039714715.1 Bacteroidota bacterium | reverse complement strand
GCATTAAAGTTAACAAATCCCGAAGAGCAATATTCTCGCTGTTTTTCTAATTCCATTACAGACTTTAATGATTCCGGTAATGTAAGCTGCTTGTCAATTAGTGGCTCCACAACCTCTCCAAACTTTATAGGGTGGGCTGTTTCTAAAACAACTCCAGTTACATCATTTAATTTTAAGTAAGCTTGCAGGGCCCTGTAGCCAATGGCACCATGAGGGTCCAGTATATATTCTTTGTCAGTATATACCTCTTTTATTGTCTCCCTTGTCTCATCATCTGAATAATGATATCCTGTTAGTTCTTTATTGAACTGATCTAAGGATTGGTTAAAAATTTCTTGTAGCCTTACAAAATTACTCGGATTCCCCACGTCCATTGCATTGCTGATGGTTTCTATCGATGGTCTTGGATTGAAATTCCCTGATTCAAGGTACTCGGGTACGATGTCATTCACATTGGTAGCTGCAATAAAATGATCAATAGGCAATCCCATTTTCCTGGCTATCATCCCTGCGGTGAGGTTCCCAAAATTACCGCTGGGCACAGAGAACACAATCGGTTTAGATTTGTCAGCCAACCTCGACCAGGCATAGAAATAATACACCATCTGAGGCAATAACCTTGCAATGTTTATTGAATTAGCTGAAGTTAATCCATATTTTGAAGAAAGCTCCTGGTCAAGGAAAGCTGCCTTCACCAATCGCTGACAATCATCAAAAGTACCGTCAATGGCTACTGCATGGATATTCTTACCAAGGGTAGTCATCTGCTTTTCCTGCAAATCGCTAATCTTACCCTCAGGATACAGTATAACCACCTCAACATTTTCAACCTCATAAAACCCACTGGCTACAGCACTGCCGGTATCGCCGGAAGTGGCTACCAGTATTGTATTTTTTGAGTTGTTTTCAGCATTAAAATAGCCTAACACCCTGGCCATAAAGCGGGCACCAAAATCCTTGAATGCCAATGTAGGGCCATGATACAGTTCCAGCACATTGATGTTTTCATCTACATTTACCAGCGGCAGTTCAAATGAAAAGGCATCATGGCAAATATCTTTTAATACCACATCAGGAACATCTTCGCTTACGAAAGGTTTCAGTATTTCGTATCCAATTTCAGGGATGCTCAGTGTATCAAGACTATCGAAAAACTCCTTTGGTAGCTGAGGAATAACCGCTGGCATAAACAAGCCATTATCCTCCGGCAAGCCTTTCTTTACAGCCTCCTTAAAGCTTACCAACTGTGATTTATTATTAGTGCTATAGAATTGCATAATTAATCAATAACGCGGGTTCCCAGCAAATCTGGTTTAGTGATATAATAATTGGCTTTGTCGTCTTCTTTATATACTTCTTTCAACACTTCAATTACATTTTCAGCAACGGCCTTTCCATCACAAATGGCAAACATGGCTGGCCCGGAACCAGAGATGTTAAATCCTGCTGCTCCGGCCTTAAGTGCTCTTTCTTTAGCAACACTGTATTTTGGTATTAGTTGAGAACGAACCGGTTCGGCCAGAAAATCAGCTACAGAACGACCAATCAATGGGATATCATTTGTTTGCATTCCTATAGCCAAACCTGCAATATTTCCAAACTGGTGTACAGCATTACTGATCGACATGGTAGTGCCCAGCATTTTCTTGGCTTCTTTGGTCTTGATCATCACATTGGGACGAACCATTGCAAGGTACAAATTGCCCGGGACATCAACCTTTAAGATTTCTAACGGATCATCACTCCTTACCACCGTAAAACCTCCCAGCATCGAAGGTGCTACATTATCGTAATGGGGTATAAATGAAGCTTGCATTTCACCAATAGCAGCAAACGACAATAATTCTTCTCTTGTGTAAGGTCTACCTAATAATTCATTTACTGCAAACACTCCTGCCGTAGCACTACTGCCTGAAGAGCCAAGTCCGCTACCGGCAAGCACTCCCTTTTTTATTAAAAAATCATATCCCTGTTTACTCCCCAATGCAACCAACATAGCCTTAACACCAATAGTTACAATATTCTTCTCAGGATTTGTTGGAATCCCGTTGTCTCCTTCAATCCCAATAATTTTCAGTTCATTGGTATTATTCTCTTTTACTTCCAGGATATCACCAACAGCCTTGATAGCCAATCCAAATACATCGAATCCACTACCAACATTACCTATTGACCCCGGAGCAAAAACTTTTACTTTACGCATTTACTTCAATTTAGGAGTGTGCTACTTTTATGATGTCTGCAAAAATACCACTTGCTGTCACTTCTGCACCTGCACCTGCTCCTTTTATTAACAAGGGTTGTTCCTGGTAACGCCTGGTAAAGAAAAGAATGATGTTGTCTTTCCCCTCAAGGTTATAAAATGGATGATCCTGTCCTACTTCAATCAGTCTGGTAGTGGCTTCTCCATCCTTGAATTCAGCAATAAACTTCAACCTGTTGCCAGCCTTCTTTGCTTTGGCAAGCATCTTTTGAAACTGCTCTTCATTTTCTTCCAGTACCTTGTAAAACGAATCTACATCTTTAGCATCAAAACATGCCTTAGGGATGAATTGTTCTCCAGAGATGTCTTCAATTTCACTTTCAAATCCCGCCTCACGCATCAGAATTAAAAGTTTTCGTCTAACATCAAGTCCACTTAAATCTACACGAGGGTCAGGCTCAGTATATCCTTCTTCCTGTGCCCTTTTAACTACTGAGGCAAAGGAATCCTTGCCATCATAATTATTAAATATAAAATTAAGACTACCTGAGAGCACCGCTTGAATGGTATCGATCCTATCCCCGCTTTTTACCAGGTCTTTTAACGTAGAGATAACCGGCAAACCGGCACCAACATTCGTCTCAAAGAGGAATTGATTTCGGTATTTCAACGCAATTTTCCTGAGATTCAAGTAGTGCTCAAAATTTGACGAGGCCGCAATCTTATTAGGTGTGACAATCGAAACACTATTTTTCAATACATCGATATAGTATTCTGGCACATCTCCGGATGCTGTATTGTCAATAAATATCGAGTTCCTGAGGTTTAACTCTGCCATGGATGAAACAAATCTTTTAATATCCATTTCCACCCCCTTGTCTAATTCAGAGTTCCAATTGTGAAGGTTAACCCCCTCACCCTCAAACACCATCTTCCTGCTATTGGCTAATCCAACTACTCTAATATCCAGGTGCTCCTTCTCGAATAATTTTGGCGCCTGGTTCTTCAGCTGAAGCAACAATTCTCCTCCAACGGTGCCAACTCCTATAATAAACAAGTTGATTCTCTTTCTTCCATTCAGGAAGAATCCCTCATGCAGTGTATTAAGTGCTTTCTTTAAATTTTTAGCATCGATTACTGCCGATATATTTCTTTCTGACGATCCCTGGGCTATAGCTTTTACATTTACCCCATTGCTTCCCAGGGTTGAAAACATCCTGCCGCTAACACCCACCTGGTTCTTCATATTAGAACCAACCACCGCAATAATGGCCAGGTCTTTTTCTACTTTAAGAGGATCAATTTTTCCTGCTTCTATTTCCATGCTGAACTCCTCCTCTACCGCTTTTACCGCTAACGCTGCATCTTCTTCTTTAAGCGCCACGCTAATGGTATGTTCAGAAGATGCCTGTGTGATCAGAATAATATTGATGTTCTGTTTTGCAAAACTCCTGAACAATCTCGATGACATTTTGGGAACACCCACCATCCCGGGACCTTTGAAATTCACCAACGCAATATTGGTAATACTGGTAATGCCCTGTACAGCCTTTTCGCTTACAGTATCATCTTTTGAGATCAGCGTACCTTCATCTTCAGGCCTATGGGTATTTTTAATTCGAATAGAAATGCCAGCCTGTAATACCGGCTGAATTGTAGGTGGATAAATAACTTTAGCACCAAAATGCGAGAATTCCATTGCCTCCTCGTAAGTTACATTCGGAATAATTTTGGCAGTTTTTACCACTCTTGGATCTGCGGTCATCATGCCACTTACATCTGTCCATATTTCCAGCAATTCAGCTCCAAATCCTGCAGCAAATAAGGCAGCAGTAAAATCAGAACCTCCCCTGCCTAATGTTGTGAGTTCACCTTCCGCAGTTGCACCCATAAATCCTGGACAAACAAAGAGATTGCCAGATCCTGTATTAATATTTTTAATGTTCTCATAGGTGACTTTGTAGTTCACCGAAGCATTGCCAAAGTTGTTGTCTGTTTGGATAATCTTTAATGGATCAAGTAATTCAGAAATTATCTCCTGGTTGAAATATGTATTGATAATCCTTGAAGAAAGCCTTTCACCTGTACTGATAATCTTATCATTCACTTTTGGTGTTACATCTCCAAGGATGTTGATGCCATTCACCACCCGTTTCAGATCTTCAATTTGTTCAGCAACAAACTGTTCAATATCCTTTAAATTCTTTTCGTTAAGAAGTTTAAATGATTCATTCAGGTGACGTTCTTGTAATTCGTCAACAATTTTAAGTGCCTGTTCAAGGTTTTCAGGAGCCAGCTCAACACATTCTACCAGTTTATTGGTAACGCCTCCAAATGCGGAAACTACAATAAGAGCTTTCCCATTAGCTGCTTTCCCGACAGCAATATTTTTAACCTGTTCTATTATTTCTGCGGAGGCTACCGAAGTACCTCCAAATTTGAGTACCTGCATTAGTTTGAAAATTGAGATAAAAAAGTTTAGAAATTGTAAAGGCTTTCGCCTCGCGAAGTTATAATGATCATACCCCCCAAGGGGTTCTCCTTGTGTACGTTCCTGTTGATATGATAGTACTTGTTTTGATCATTACTTAATAATAGAACTGCAAAACAATGCAATAATGACTCTACAGGCAAATAGATTTTGAATAAATTTCGTTCAGAGCAATTAATCCTTCTGTCTCACAGCTTAAAAAATGCTAACTTTAGATTTATATTCTTTGTGTTTCCTTCGTGCCTTAGAGTCTTTGCGGCAAACTAAACAGCCACCAGGGCACTAAGACTCTAAGATTCACTAAGTTGACAGTATCAATACTTGGGCTCAAGAGGAGCGATACAAGTGCTAAATGAAATAATTAGGTATCACCACGATGTGGTTTAACTGATATAAACATAATTGCTACAAAGTTTGGACAACTACGTTGCCCTAGATTTATTAACTTTATCCTATGAGTAAACCAGAAAAGAAACTATTTCTATTTGATGCATATGCCTTGATTTTCAGGGCACACTTTGCCTTTAGTAAAAATCCCCGAATCAACTCAAAAGGATTGAATACAGGGGTAATGATGGGCTTTACCAATTCACTGCTCGAAGTGATCAACAAGCAGCAGCCCACTCACATGGCTGTAGCCTTTGATACCTCAAAACCTACGTTTCGTCATGAGCGATTCCCGGAATACAAAGCACATCGTGACGCTACACCTGAAGATATAAAAACAGGTGTTCCCTACGTACGTGCGGTCATTTCAGGGTTTAATATCCCCATCATTGAAAAAG
>JBDLIU010000297.1:0-5494 GCA_039714715.1 Bacteroidota bacterium | reverse complement strand
CCACATGCTGTAGAGTACAGGCACCACAAATATGGTCAGTGTGGCAATTAGCATTCCACCTACGGTCGGAATCGCCATGGGCACCATGATATCAGATCCTTTACCTGTAGAAGTGAGAACAGGCAATAGAGCTATGATTGTAGTGGCTGTAGTCATCATAGCCGGACGAACACGTTTCATTCCGGCTTCCTTTACCATCTCCCTGACCTCATGTACAGAGTTAGGCGTTCGCTTATCGAATAATTGTTTCAGGTATGTACTGATCAATACGCCATCATCAGTCGCAATCCCAAATAAGGCGATAAATCCTACCCAAACAGCGACACTGAGATTGACAGTTTGTATTTGTAACATATCCTGGAGGTTGATACCTGCAATTGAAAAATCTAAAAACCATGCTTGCCCATAAAACCAAAGCATGATGAACCCACCTGAAAAGGCCACAAGTATGCCTGAGAAAATGAGTGAAGCCCCGGTTACAGACCTGAACTGGAAATACAGGATCAGGAATATTACAATAAGAGAAATAGGAATAACAATAAGTAATCGCTTGGTGGCCCTGATTTGGTTCTCATAATTCCCTGTGAATTTATAATTCACTCCGGCCGGAACACTAAGAGATCCATCTGAAATCCTGGCAAGTAAATAATCCTGGGCATTTTCAACAACGTCAACTTCAGCGTATCCTTCTTGTTTATCAAAAATCACATATCCAACAAGGAAAGTATTTTCACTTTTAATTAATTGTGGACCTCGTGTATACACAATATCAGCCAGCTCACCTAATGGGATCTGAACCCCTGAAGATGAAGGAATCAAAATCTTCTTAAGATCTTCTGGATTATCACGATATTCCCTTGAATATCTTACACGTACCGGGAACCTTTCTCTCCCTTCTACCGTTGTGGTAAGTTGCATTCCTCCAATAGCACTACTAATCTGAGTTTGAAACTCTTTTACGCTGATGCCATATCGGGCAATAGCATCCCTGTTGATCTTTATTTCCAGATAAGGCTTTCCTACGACCCGATCTGCAAATACTGATATTGGCGCTACACCTTCAACATGTTTCAGATGATTTTCAAGTTGATAACCTACTTGCTCTATACTCTCAAGATCGGGTCCAAACACCTTAATTCCCATTGGAGCACGCATACCTGTTTGTAGCATCACAAGTCTTGTTTGAATGGGTTGCAGTTTAGGAGCAGAGGTTAATCCAGGCACACTTGAGTTCTTTACAATCTCGTCCCAAATATCATTTTGTGACTGAATGTGATCTCTCCATTGCCTGAAATATTTCCCTTTTTTATCTGGGATAAGCATTCCCTTATCAATAATTATTCTTTCATCATCTTCCTGATCATATGTTGTACTATCTTTCAAGATATAAGCCCCAGTGTTGTCTACTTTAAACCTCATCCGGTGACCTTTCTCATCAAGAATGTATTCAGGTTTATAGTTAATTACGTTCTCAAACATAGAGACTGGAGCTGGATCAAGGGCTGAGTTTACCCTTCCCCATTTCCCAACAACATTATCCACTTCAGGAATTGCATTAACCTTCATATCGAGGATTCGGATAACTTCAAGATTTTCTTCAATGCCGGAATGAGGCATGGTGGTTGGCATCAGCAAGAATGATCCCTCATCAAGAGCAGGCATAAACTCTTTACCTATCCCTGGAAATGTTTTCTGAACCGAAGCAAATGCAGAAGAGGACCTAACAGATTCAGGCATGAATCTAAGTACCTTATCCGCTCCCTGCCAGGCAAGGATTCCGAATAATATTACCAGGATGGGTAAGCTCAAGAATTTCCATTTATTGGCCAGTGCCCAAGAGAGGATCCTTGGGTAAAACAATACAACAGACATCAAAATGCCGAGAATGATTGCAATAACTATTATTACAAATACCAGGTTGCCGAACTCGCTGTTCTGGGCTCCCAGAGGCATCCATTCCCGGTTAAGGAAAATTATTACGGCAAATAGGATAATTGCAATATTGATGAGGTCAAAATATTTCTGATTTTTATCGGTCCATTTAAATTTGAAAAGGTTATGCAGACCGTAAAGTATTAAGGCAGTTGATATGATGAACCGAGCTTTGAACATAAAGAACGTACCAGCAAGGATTACCACCAGATCACGGGCCTGTTTAACCTTATTTCCCTTTACTTTAACAGAAAAAACAAGATGCGCAAGTGTAGGAATAATTATCAGGCCAATGAACAAGGCTGATATCATAGCAAATGTTTTGGTGAACGCCAATGGCCGGAACAATTTCCCCTCTGCTGCCTCCATTGCAAATACAGGTAAGAAACTAACAATAGTAGTTGCAAGTGCTGTAATAACAGCCGGGGCTACCTCTATGGTGGATTCATAAATTATATGAAGTAATTGTTTGCCAGAGGCATCTTTATTTTGCGGCAATTCACGATGTCTGATAATATTTTCTGTAAATACAACACCTACATCCACCATTACACCAATTGCTATGGCAATGCCAGAGAGTGCTACAATATTGGCATCCACACCAAATTGCCTCATTGCAATGAAGGTTATCAGAACTCCAATAGGCAACAAACTTGATATTAGAAATGAGGCCCTTAGGTTAATAACCAGTACCAGTACTACAATTATACTGATTAGGATTTCGAGGGTCAGGGCTTCTTCAAGGGTGCCAAGAGTTTCTTTAATAAGACCTGTACGATCATAGAATGGGATAAGAGTTACTTTTGAGATTGAGCCATCTGAAAGGGTTTTTGAAGGTAGTCCTGGGTTGATTTCTTCTATCTTTTGCTTTACATTATTAATAACTTCAAGTGGATTTGCTCCATACCTGGCTACTACAACTCCACCTACAGCCTCAGCCCCTCCCTTATCAAGTCCACCACGTCGTGTAGATGGACCGAATTGAATTTTAGAAACATCCTTTAAGCGAATCGGAACATTATTCTTTACAGTAACTACGCTTTTTTCAAGATCTTCCAGGCTCTTCACATATCCAATTGCCCTAACAAGATATTCGGCTCTATTAAATTCAATAGTGCGTGCGCCAATATCAAGGTTGCTATTCCTTACAGCCTGCATGATCTGTGAAACAGATACACCATGAGCTTTCATAGCATTAGGATCAATATCGATCTGATATTCTTTAACAAAACCACCAATTGAAGCAACCTCCGCAACACCGGTAGCTGAAGTTAGTCCATACTTCACGTAGAAGTCCTGGATGGTCCTTAATTCATGAGGGTCCCATCCACCGTTTGGATTTCCATCACTGTCTCGTCCTTCCAATGTATACCAATAGATTTGTCCGAGTGCTGTGGCGTCTGGACCAAGCGATGGTGTTACTCCCTCTGGAAGGGTGCCGGAAGGAAGAGAATTAAGTTTTTCAAGGATCCTTGTCCTGCTCCAATAAAACTCTACCCCTTCTTTAAATATTATATAAATGCTTGAAACTCCAAAGATTGAATTACTTCGGATTGTTTGTACACCTGGGATTCCTAAAAGGGCTGTTGTTAATGGATAAGATACCTGGTCCTCTATATCCTGAGGGGATCTCCCTGGCCATTCTGTATAAACGATTTGCTGGTTCTCTCCAATATCTGGAATGGCATCAACAGGAACAGGATCGCTGGGAAGAAATCCGGTATCCCAATTAAACGGGGAAGAGATTATTCCCCAGGTAACAAGACCAAACAATACCAGGAATACCACCAGTTTATTTTCAAGAAAAAATTTTATTGATTTATTTAACATACCTAAGATTTATAGTCATGATGAGTATTAGAAATACAACAACTAGACTAGCAGTAACTTGAAAAACAAGACTGATAGTCAGAAATTATTACTCAAGACTATAATAGGAATGCCTGGATTTCGGCAAGATAGGTTGCTTGTTCTCGAGGTGGGTGAGTATCAAGCGGGTAAACTACTCTTAAAATTTCTTCCTCATTGTCATAAGAAAGCAACTCTAAAGATAAAACATCACTAAATAGATCCAAAATTATTTCTCTGTGATCTAAACTTTCCTGAGGGGTGTTCAAATAATCAACCCTAAACTGAATAACATCAGATTCATCATCACAGCAATCCATTGGTACTTCACAGCAGGAGTCAGCCTCACCATATAAGGCTATAGAGTATAGCTCATCACCAGAGTAGTGCCTGCTAATACTAACTCCCACTGTTATTACAGTGAGGAAAAAAGCAAAAAATATGTATAACAGTTTTTTCACAGTCTATACCTTGTAAGCACAAAATACAATTAGAACAACATTACAAGATAACATATTGTTCATTTAACATATATTTAACAGACGTTCTGTAACATTATAAATGGAAACGATTTAATATTTAAATTTGATGGTAATAGATCATGCTCTTTGTGGATTTTTTCGCAAGTGATATAGACTGTTCAATTTGGTCAGGAATGACCTGATCAGATAAATAGGAATATGCATTGAGACTAATAAATTTCAGATTAAGCCGACTTGTTAACCAGGACCTCTTGCATTATTAATGCGATCTGAATTAATTTTAATGCTGCCTGAAAGAATTAAATAAGCGAAAACATATAAGTGGTTCTATTATTATTGGCTTTGATACTGATATTCTAATATCCGGGTGATATCCCTTATTAAATTTTCGAATAAAAAGCTTTATCTTTGCAAACCCCAATTCCTCAATCATAACTCCTTTGGATTTTGTTTTTTGGAATTTGGATTTTACAACGTTTGGGGTGTGGCGCAGTCAATCAGCACTTCTCTAAAGCACAATAAATCAGCCCTGTAGCATTCTTTTCTTAAAACATTTATCCCTTTCTTAAATATTTTGTCGCGATTTTGTCACCTGTTTAAATGCCTTCTTTTTCTTCTTCATTAAATCATCGAAAAGAAAAAATGTGATCCTGCTTGCAATAAACCCCTAAAAAAAGGGTATATTGCAAGTGAATCCGCAAGTAGCATTAAGATGGAACTAAATGTTATTTAGTTCAGTGAATGACATTTTAAAGGCTTAATATCTTAGCGATTTTTTCTTTTACTATAATTTGGCGTTCTTCTATAACCATGGGATGAATATGTGCAGATAATATCTCATCATAACTGATGCTATCTGTAAGTTTTTTTAACTCGGTTATAAGAAATTGTTTTATCTCTTTTTGTGTACTTGAAATTTCCTCGACAATTGATGTTCGGTTATCTATAACATAGATGACATCTTCAAAATCATGGCTGGTACGATAATCCTCTCCTCTGTCGTAAAAGGCTTCGAGCTTAGTTGCCAAAAAACAGGGTGCTGATAAAATCCAGATGTCTTCATCCTTTGCTTTTGCACTCCATAAATCATCAAATCCTAGTTTATACCATTTGTTTGCATGTCCCATTGGCCCCCCTTCTGCTGGGATAATATCTATGTCTATTTCTTTGTACTTATATCTGCAAATGGATGGTCCAAAAGGATCTGGATGAAATCCTAATTTGGCAAGCTC
>JBDLIU010000296.1:0-5523 GCA_039714715.1 Bacteroidota bacterium | reverse complement strand
CCTGGCTGGCGGCCTCTTCATAACCTGTTGTTCCGTTAATCTGACCGGCAAAGTATAAATTTTCTATCAACCGGGTCTCCAGTGTGAGATTAAGTTGGGTTGGAGGAAAGTAATCGTATTCTATAGCGTAGCCGGGTCTGAACATTTTAATGTTCTCAAAACCCGGTATTCTGGTTAGTGCTTTATACTGTACATCTTCAGGCAAGGATGTAGAAAAGCCATTGATGTAGACTTCTATGGTGTTCCAACCTTCAGGCTCTACAAATATTTGATGCCTTTCCTTATCAGCGAATCTGCTTATTTTATCTTCTATGGATGGACAATAACGAGGCCCTATTCCCCCGATACGTCCTGCGTACATTGGTGATCTGTCAAAGCCTTCTTCAAGAAAATCGTGCACCACAGGATTGGTATAAGTAATATAACAGCTACGTTGTTCAGCAAGCGGTTTGGTATCAGAAAATGAAAACTTCTCAGGATTCTCATCACCTTTCTGTTCTTCCATTTTACTGTAATCCAGCGAACGGCTGTCAATTCTTGGTGGCGTTCCTGTTTTCATTCTGCCCCATTCAAAACCAAGAGAATCCAGATTTTCGGTTAATCCTTTCGCAGCGTACTCCCCTGTTCTGCCACCACCAAACTGTTTCTCACCAATGTGTATCTTGCCGTTAAGGAAAGTACCATTGGTTAGGATTACCGC
Organism: Bacteroidota bacterium; assembly: GCA_039714715.1. Lineage (GTDB taxonomy): Bacteria > Bacteroidota > Bacteroidia > Cytophagales > Cyclobacteriaceae > S012-113. The sequence continues at coordinate 4,823 of JBDLIU010000296.1, read as the reverse complement.
TTTGGACTTTATTTCAACACCCAGCGAAGTTTTAACACCAACCACTTTACCTTTTTTAACAATCACCTCTGTTACCATATCTTGCCAGAAGTCGAGGTTTTCGATATTCTCCAGTGCCTGTCGCCATTCAAGCGAAAACAACATTCTGTCATTTTGAGTACGCGGACTCCACATGGCCGGTCCTTTTGATTTGTTCAGCATCCTGAACTGAATCATAGATTTATCGCTGATAATACCCGATAAACCTCCAAGCGCATCAACCTCCCGCACTATTTGTCCTTTGGCTACACCGCCCATGGCAGGGTTGCATGACATCTGGGCAATTGTGGTCATGTTCATGGTTATCAATAAAGTCTTTGATCCCATGTTAGCTGCTGCTGCCGCTGCCTCACTACCGGCATGGCCGGCCCCTACTACTATAATATCGTATTCCTTAAACATTTAATCTAATGTTCCACGTGGAACACCTCAATAAATCAACGTAAACATTTTTGATTTTATTAACGTTTCACGTGGAACGTTTCTACGCATCAACGTAAACACTGGTGAAAATCAGCGCAAAGATAAGCAAGCATCTTCTTTTTTACGCATGACTTGTTTTTCATCATCAGTGTGATCATTATAACCTATAAGATGCAGCAGGCCATGAATCATCACGCGGTGTAGTTCATTATCGAAAACTGTATTTAGTTGTGATGCATTATCTTTCACCCGATCAACACTGATAAATATATCAGCCTCTAACATATCCGGGAGTTCAGAATTATCGAAAGTTATGATATCAGTTAAGGTCTCGTGGTTTAAATATTGCTGGTTGAGTTTTAGAAGATGCTTATCTGAACAGAATATGTAGTTAATAATTTTGGCCTGTCTTTTCTCTTCATTCAACACCTTATTGATCCATTTTGAAGTTCCTTCTGTATCAGGTAGGATAAAATCAGTGTCTTCGTTGAAAAAGTGAATAGCCACAGGAAAGATTAATTAATGTAAAAAACCAGGTCAACAACACAGCCGTTGTTCGAAAACTCAACCTCATCAGCCAGGTGCTTCATAAGGAATATTCCCCGCCCGCTGGGTTTCTCAATATTTTCCGGGGCAGTGGGATCGGGTAAATTATGGTAGTCAAAACCATTGCCTTCATCTTCAACCCTGAAGAAAATCCTGTCTTCATTAAGATGCAGGGTGATAGACACATTCTTTGATTTCAGGTTTTTGTTGCCATGCTTAATGGCATTGTTTACCGACTCTGTAACCGAAATCATAATGTTACCATAGATGTCATCATTCAGATTGAATTTTTCCTTGGCATTATCTATAAAGCTCTCAATAATCCGGACATTTTCGGGTAGAGAAGGAATCTGGATGTTTATATTTTGCATGAGAACTAAATCTTTTAAATGGTTGACTATCAATTATTTATACTACTTTCTTGCTGTTTTACACGCTCAAAATATTTGTTTACCTCCATCTTAAAAAATGGCATTAACCTGGGCGGTACGGTTTTCAGCAACTCTATTTCTTTTTCTCTTTGTTTAATATAATCTTCGAACGCTTTTGGTAACATCTTTTCATATTGTGTTGCCGATTTGGCTTCCCTTCTTTCATCTAACTCTCGCTCACGCATCGACTTCTCTGTTTCCAACAAGCGTGTTAGTATTTGCTGTTGTCGTTGAAGCGTTTGCCTGGTGATCTTTTTATTAACCAGATCCAGCTCAGTCTTTTCCATCTCCTGCATCATCTTTTCGGCTTCACCCTGGTTGTTACCATATTTTTTCTCTGCTTCTTCAAGTGCTTTTCTAATGCGTTCCTGTTCTGCTGCCAATTTAGCTAATTCTTCAGATAATTCTCGTCCGGACTTCTCACTTTGACTTAATTCACGTATTTGTTGGTTCAATTGTTTCTGTAATTCCGATAAACTTGGCTTTGGAGGTCCTTTTTTATCCTGTTCACCCTTTCCTTGCATATTGGCAAGGTTTTCCTGCATCTGTTTCATCACATTGTCGAGCATTAGAGCCAGGTTATTGGTGGAAGTCATGGTTAATTGCTGATTTCCTGTTGCTTCTCCCTTATTTCTGTCTCTTATTGATTTAATACTGGCGTCCATGTGCTGGTTCATTTCATTGAGCTCTCGGGTAACAAAGGATGAAATTGCCAGTACTCGCGAAGAGAGCGCTATTAAGCTATCGTTGATAATTTTAGAATCATCCTTAAGGTCTAATTGTTCCTGAGAAAGTTTAATAAATGCAGGATCGCTCTGATTAACCTCTTTAAAATCTTTCATGAGTTGCTCCTGATCAAAAGAAAGTTCAATTAAATTGTTCAAAATGGTCTGAAGGTCACCTAAATCTTCCTGCATCTGCATCATCTGCATTGCCGATTGCATGTTCTCCAGCTTCTTGGCAATCTGCTCCATTTTCTTAGTTGCATTTTGTTGCGACAATTTTGATTTATTCCTATTGTTCTTTTCAAGATTTTCTTTTGACTTATTTTGTTCATCTTTTACAGATTCTTCTTCCCCTGAAGTATCTTCCATTGGATTAGGTCTTTTCAGGTCTTGATTTAGCTCTTTGGCATCTCGTAGCTCTTTCTGTAATTCTTTAAATTTTTCTTGCAATTTACCCTGATCGCTGGCAAGTGAATCCGTTGGCTGTGATTTGTCGCCCGTTTTCTCAAGCAGATCCGTTTGCTGTTCCTTTAATTGATCCAGCTCCTGGCTTACTTCTTCGAGTTTTTGTTCATATTGTAATTGTTTAAAGAACTCCAGGGCTCTTTCAAGCTCCTGCTCAAGATTGAGTTCCTTGTTTTGGATCTTTTGTAATACATCCTGCACAGATTCGGTATTTTCATGTGATTCGAGCAATTTTTTTAATTTTTCGTAGAGCTGACGCGTTTCTTCATCAAGCAGGTTATTCACTAGCTCTTGTAATTGTTCTTGTTTCTCAAGCGTTTCTTGAGAAGGCTCTTCAAAATGCTTTTGTTGTTCATTGAGCATCTTGGTTTGCTCCTGGAGTTTTTCAAGTTCCTCGGTGAGCTTTTCCTTTTGTTCAATAAGATTCTCAAGCATCTGCTCCTCCTGCCAGCTAAGCTTTTTGGTACCCTTAAGGTCTTCTACCAGTTTGTCAATGTTTTCTTTTAGCTTTTTGGCTTCTTCTGCAGACTCAGATATCGATTCTTTGGCCTGATCTTTACTCTTAATTAATTCTTCAAGGGCTTTTTCCTTACCGGGTACTTTTAAACTAAACACTTTGGATTTTGTGGTTTTATATCTATTAACTGCATCATTATCAGTTAGTTGAAGGTAAAACAACAAGTTGTCATTGGGTTTTAAATTAAGTGAATCGAGTATCCACTGGTAGAACAAAGATTGGGATGATGATCCATTATCAAGAGGAATAGGAACCCTGTTTTCATTCTTATTATTTTTAGTGTAGAACAGGTTCAGGTTTCTTAAGCCGTGGTCATCCGACAGGTTGCCGGCAAAGACAATATACCTGAACAGAACCGTATCGGCCAGTACCTTAACATCTATTTCCGGTGTCTGGTCTTTGATTACGCTAACTTCATATTCTATATTGCCAAGTTGTTTCGCATAACTATTATTTAGTTCTATTTGATAAGGCAGACTATTGAATACCCGTTTGCCAAATTTAAACTCGTCACCATTTTCTGGTTCAACCAACATACTATCATCATCGAATAGTACGGTTAGGTTTTGGGTAAACTTAGAATTGAAGAGCCAGTTAACCTGAGTACCCTCCGGCACCTCAAAGCTTCCCACATTATTAAACGTTTCAGGTTTTACTCCCAGGTAGGAAGGATATTTTAAATTAACCGAGAATCCCGACAAGGAAGGCCGGTCTACCACTTTGAGGTGATAAACAGCTGAATTGAAAGAGGCCGCTTCAACAGTAAAAGATTTATCATTGGCTATTTTATTAAAAAGCAATTCGAAAGAGCCCATACCGGCATTCACCATTTTAATTCTTTTGTTATTGGAAACAAACCAGGCTTCCTGAGGTATGGCATCTCCGGTTAGTGTGACATTCAAAACATAGTTTTCATTACGGTAAGCGATAAGGTTATCACCTATTTCAAACCTGAATGGTGCAACAGGAACATATTCCTTGTGAAAATTTATAATGCGCTCACTGCTACCTACAAAACTCGAGGGAAACAATGCAACCAGTAGAAACCCTATGAAAATCAAGGGTAGCACGAAACGAAGGAATCGTAGTTTTTCTGTTTTAAATGTTATTGCATCTGAAAATGAGAACCCGCCTAACTCAATGGCCCGCTGGTTTAAACTAGCTTCTGCCAGATCGTTGTTCCTGAATTGGCCGGACGACAGTTGAATATAGTTAAGTAGCTTATCACTAATCTCCGGGAAAAAACCACCAATATGTTTAGCAGCCAAATCATCGCTTATCGAGTTTTCTGCTTTTAACAACTGCATTAACGGCCTGATTACACGATTAAATAAAAGGATAATCAGGATTATGAAAAAGGCAAAGAAAAATACAGCCCGAATGGGCGTTCCAAATCTACCGATAACCTCCAGACCACTAAAGGCAAGATAAATACCAAGAATTATTCCCAGGAAAAAGATGCTTCCTTCCAGGAGTTTCTTTTTCACATACTTTGCCTTGTACCGGTTTAGTTTGGATTCAATATTTTGCTGTTGGTCGCTCAAGTTGAATTTATCCTAATAGTCTGTATTTAGTTTACGAAATTAGCTTATGCTGGTTAATTGTATTCTCAAAAATATGGAAACATAATAGAAATTCAGAGCTATTAGCGGTTGTACCTTTGGAGGGATTCTTCGC
>JBDLIU010000295.1:0-5590 GCA_039714715.1 Bacteroidota bacterium | reverse complement strand
GGAAGAATCTACCTGATTATTTCAGAACATAGTTTCACAAAACAAGCTTCCAATTCAAATAAACAGACACATCCTTGTAGGGGTAAGAATAGAGTTAATCGTTATAAATGTAACAGTATTAAAAGATGCGATCTAAACAAAAAGCAAATAAGGAACTGGTTATTAAATTTATAACTGGCGAATCTACTGAGGCTGAAGGCCTTCTAGTAAATCAATGGCTTAATGAAAATGAAGAGAACAAAAAGTTTTTTGATGAAGTAAAATTTCTCTGGAAAGCATCAGGCATCACTCAGAATCTTAGTGATGATGACAAGAATAATGATTGGGATATCATATTGGATAAAATTGGCGAAACGACTAAATATCAATTATTAAAGTCGAAAGATCGATTGCCGGAAACCACTAAGGTTTGGGGGGGTAAAACGAAAAACGCTTATCTCAGTTTCCTGAGGATTGCTGCAATATTTATTCTTGCATTTGGTCTTTCATATACATTAATTCATTTTGGCAGCAAAACTTCTTTTGAAGAATCTCTGGCATATAATACATTGATAACCACCAGGGGGCAAAAATCGCAGTTAATTCTTTCTGATGGTACGAAAATATGGTTGAATTCAGAAAGCACATTAAAATACCCTTCTGTTTTTGATAAAAAGAAACGCGAAGTCATTTTAACCGGAGAGGCCTATTTTGAAGTAAAAAAAGGTGATGACTATGAACCATTTATTGTTAATACTTCAGACATTAGTATTGAAGTAACCGGAACCTCTTTCAATGTAATGGCCTATCCGTTTGAGGATGTCATTGAAACTACTCTGGTGGAAGGATCTGTCACCTTATATAGAGAAGACAAAGAATTAACCAGGATGCAGCCTGTTTATCTAAAACCAAATCAAAAAGCAACTCTAATTAAAAAGGGATCACAGATAGCTTTATCCAAAATAGCAGTTGATAAGCCAACTCTCACTATAGGTGACAAAACAATACAAAACAAAGCATTTGAAGAAATTGAGCAAGTTATTATTATTCCAAAAGTGTTCATTGAACCACATACAGCCTGGAAAGATGATCAGTTAATCTTCAAAAGTGAGTCTTTAGAAAACATCTGTTATAAGCTTGAGAGATGGTTTGATGTTGAGATTAAAATCGCTGATGACGAACAAAAAGAATATTGTTATACAGGAAAGTTTACGAATAAAGAATCTCTAAGCCAGGTATTAGAAATCATTGGAATGACGACACCCATTAAATATACATATGATAAAAACCTTATTATTATTGATGGAGTTAATAACTAACAAAGAGGTTGTTAAGGTTATTTCGCATAGTTTGAATGTGTATAGAAGTGATGTATTTGATTTTAGGTAAAAATAAACATAAGATTTAACATAAGATTAAAATGCCTATGATAAAACCCTGACTAACAGACCTAACAAAAAATCGGGAAATGCTTCCGACATTTCCCGAAAATGTGCTTTTAATTAATAATGCTTCAAAGAATTAGATGGAACATTATAGTATCAACTAAAAACATTCAAAGTTATGAAAAAATTATGTAAAGGAATTCTGTTTTCTTTCCTTAAGGGAAGTAAAATTCCTAAAACTCTCCTAATTATGAAACTAACAATTTTAATCTTTCTTGCAACTGTTCTAAGTGTCTCTGCAACAGGGTATTCTCAATACACGCGATTGAATATTTCCCTTCAAGATGCCTCAATACAAGAACTAATTAGTGAAATTGAGGATCAAAGTGAGTTTAACTTCTTTTACAGGGACGAACAACTGGATGATAATATAAATGTCAATATTGAAGCGGATGATATATTAATATCTGAAGTCTTGAATGATGTGTTTAATGGCACCAACGTTGCATATTCAGTTGTTGACAAAGTAATTGTTATCAGACCAAAAGAGAATCTTCAGAACATGGAAATTACCGGGACGGTAACTACATCTGACGGTGTAAGTTTACCAGGTGTTACTGTAAAAATTAAGAATACTCAAACAGGTACAATAACAGGATCCGATGGCAAATATACTATTGATGTATCTGAGGCCAACGCTGTCCTTGTATTTTCCTTTATTGGGTATGATACCCAGGAAGTTATGGTAGGAAACAGTACTACAATCGATGTGACTCTTGTAGAAGGAACCACCAAGCTGGATGAAATTGTATTTATAGGTTATGGTAACGTTAGAAAGCAAGATTTAACGGGTTCTGTTGCTATTATTGCTGAAGAAGATTTTAACCTGGGTGGAGCTATCTCAAATCCTGAGCAATTGATACAGGGTCGTGCTGCCGGTGTGCAAATATCAACTACCAGTGCCCAGCCTGGTGCTGTACCGCTTATTCGTATTCGTGGTAATAACTCACTCCAGGGATCAAACCAGCCTCTTTTTGTTGTTGACGGTTTACCAATGGAAGCTTTAGATAATATGATTGATGTGAATGACATCAAAACGATGGAAATTTTAAAGGATGCTTCTGCCGCAGCCATTTATGGTACTCGTGGTGCTAATGGTGTAGTACTTATAACAACAAAACGAGGGGTTGAAGGACAAACAAAAATTAATTTCTCTTATGAACATTCGATGGATTATGTGGCCAATACAGATGCTTATGATTTCCTAAATGCTCAGGAATATGTTCAGGTCAGAAATGATGAGGCAATAAGAACCGGAGCACCAGTTCCTTTCACTCCAACGATGATTTCAACAATAGACAAATATGGTGAAGGCACAGAGTGGATGCAGGAAATCTTTCAACCAGGTGATGTAGATAAGTATAGCCTTTCATTAACTTCTGGAACAAAAGATACCCGGGTCTATTTTTCAACGAATTATATGGATTGGAAAGGTGTTGTGCCTAATACAAACTTTGAGAAATTTACTGGCAGGCTAAATTTGGATCAAAACATGTTTGATGATAGATTAAAAATTGGAATGAGTTCTACAATATCAAACACTTCGCAAAATATACTTGGTTTTAGGGGAAGTAATTTCCAGTCTAACATTATGCGAAATATTTTAAAAAATAGTAATCCTATTACACCTACAAATCTTGATGATTGGACTGAAGCTGACAGAGACATCGTATTTGGTGCAGGGACCAGACCTACGAATCCAATAGAAATTATTGATAAAGACAAACTTCTTCTTACCAACCTGGCAATAATTTCTAACTTATCTGCTGAGTTTAAGATAACTGAAGACCTTTCATTCATTACTCAGGTTGGTATAAACGTAAGGAATATAAAACAACGACACTTTTTACCAATAGTCGAAGGTCTTGTGGCCACTGATATTACCCAGGGAAGCGCTCATTTAGGACATAGTAATTTCGTGGAAACTAACATTGAAAATATGTTGCGCTATTCAAAAGTTTTTGCTGAAAAGCATTCCATTGAAGCACTTGCTGTTTATTCAAACCAATCTTATACAGGTGAGGGATTTACTGCGGCTGCCGAAAATTTCACCTCTGAGAATCTTGAATGGAATAATCTTGGAGCAGGAGCTACGATTTTAACTCCTTCATCATATATTCAGGAGTCAAAACTTGTTTCATTCACAGGAAGGATAAATTATGGATATGACAACAGATACAATCTTTCCGCTACAATGAGGAGGGATGGTTCATCTAAATTTGGTGATAACCATAAGTGGGGTAATTTCCCTTCTTTTGCCGGAGCATGGAAAATTCACAATGAAAGCTTCTTTGATGTAAATTGGGTTTCAAATCTTAAGCTGAGGGCAGGATGGGGTATTACCGGAAGTGACAGATTCGCTATCGGAGCCCGACAGGCAAAATATGATCCAGGAGCAGCCACTACACTGGATAGTGATATGGTACGCATGGGAGTTATTGCTGCAAATCTGGGAAATGAAGATCTGCAATGGGAAGAAACCAGGGCAACAAACCTTGGATTTGAACTTGGGCTTTTTAATGAAAGGATCATGCTTGAAGTTGATCTTTACAAAAAGTTGACTGAAAAATTACTCTGGAATATGAGCATCCCTCCCAGTTTAGGTTTTTCTTCAATACTTGCCAATGTTGGTACAATGGAAAATAAGGGTGTTGAAATTTTATTGTCAACAGAGAATGTGTCTACCGAAAATTTCAAATGGATTACCGATCTTACTTTTGCATACAACGAGAATGAAATTAAAGAATTGATCTTACCCGAAGGAGTAGAATTTGTTGACGGGCCAACTGTTGGCCATCATATTCAGGTTTCTGCCTTAATGCAAGGTTATCCGGGTAGTACATTTTTCGGGTATAAATACAGGGGAATATTACAGGAGGGAGAAGTTGATGCCCTACAGCCGGATGCTGTTCCCGGTGATGCTTTATATAAAGATACTGACGGCAATGGTGTAGTGAATGCCGACGACAGGGATGTCCTGGGTTGTGGTATTCCAAAATATACATTTGGATTGAACAACAGATTCACTTATAGAAACTGGGAACTGTCATTTTTCTTACAGGGAGTAGCTGATGTTGATGTATTGAATCTGAATAATGTTGTCGGATATGATTTTGGCACATTAACAACAGCACTGACTGATAGATGGACCTCTGATAATCCAGATGGGACTTTACCATTAAATGGATGGGGAAGAACATATTATACTAATGATTATAATTTGGAAAAAGGAGATTATATTAGTTTAAAGACTTTAAAACTTGCTTATAGTTTGCCGGCTAAAAAGCTCGGATTATCATGGCTGGATAATTTGACATTATCATTTAGCACAAATAATTTATTAGTATTGACAAAATATTCGGGGTTTTATCCCGAAGTTAATTCCACAAACTGGGGCCCTGTTTCAGGAAGACCTCCTTCAGATATAGTACAAATTTCTGGTGTTGACAGTTATGCATATCCTTATCAGAAATCATATATTTTTGGAATCAGTTTTGGGTTTTAATTAGTAATATGAATTATTCAAAAAAAAATATTATGAAAAAGAATATTATTACATTCATAAGTATTGTCACCTTTAGTTTTTTGCTGAATTCATGTAACAATGATTTGACTGAAGAACTGAAAGGTAGTCTCTCGGAGGCCACACTTACTACAGAAAAAGATGCTTTTGCGCTCATTGACGGCTGCTATCACACCCTGATTGGCGGCGGTTGGGATTATTATGCCAGGGACTGGAACTGGGTGCATGACGGTTCCACAGACGTATGGATGGGTAATGCACCGGAAACAGGAAGGCTTCAGATGAAATGGAACGAAAATGAGGCCCTTAATGTTTGGACCCATGCTTTCAGGCTTGTGGGCCGGACCAATACAGCGATTGATCTGATTGAAAAAATGGATGATGCGGAATTCGAAGATGTGACTATAAAGAAAAGGCTTTTTGCCGAGGCTCTGTTTCTCAGGTGTCTTGCTTATACCGATCTGACAGGACTGTTCGGTGATGTACCCCTGCTGCTGGAACCAATAAAAGATGCAGGTTTTCTCCCTGCAAGAGATCCTGTTGCGACCGTATATGCACAGATCGAAGCAGATCTTGCTGTGGCAATTGAAGATTTACCCATAACATATGATGTGGAAATAGGAAGGGCGACTAAAGGGGCAGC
>JBDLIU010000294.1:0-5590 GCA_039714715.1 Bacteroidota bacterium | reverse complement strand
TAATATATTCTGATATGTAATAGTGTGTAAATCGGTAAAGCCGCCGCTAAATTCTACCTCATCACCATCAACAGTAATAGAGCGGAAAGTACGCATACCCCTGTCGGTTGCATAAGGAGGAAGATCGTTTGAATCGAGGCTTAGGAACCAACGCACCCTTGCTTTATCGAGTTGCAGGAATCCTGCAGCTTTATTGGCCTCGTACATGTGAACGATATTCTCTTTAACATCACCAAAAATCCAGGTAAGCATATCGAAAAAATGAATGCCAATATTGGTGGCAACACCGCCCGATTTCTGAATATCGCCTTTCCAGCTTTTAAAATACCATTTACCTCGTGTAGTAATATAACTCAGGTCGATGTCATATATTTTATCCCCTCCTTCATCAATCTTTTTCTTTAAATCGAGAATGGTCTGGTGATAACGAAGCTGCAAAACGGTATAAACCCGTTTCCCGGTTTCTGCCTCAATATCCTTAATAATATGCATATCTTCCGGATAAATTACCAGAGGCTTTTCACAAATGGCATCGGCGCCGTTACGTAATGCGAAACGAATATGCGAAGGATGCATGTAATTTGGCGTACAAATACTCACGTAATCAATGGGATTACCCTGCATCGACAGGTCATCCATATACTTATCGAAATTCTCATGCTCAAGGAAAAACTCGGCTTCAGGGAAGAAACTGTCGATTCTCCCCATTACATCGAACCGGTCGGTTGCGCATACAAGTGTATTTCCTGTCTCTTTTATGGCTTTCATGTGCCGGTCGGCAATGTAACCGGCTGCCCCTATCAATGCAAATCGTTTCATTATCTTTTAAGTTTTCCTCTGTTTATCTCTGTGACTTCTTTGTGTTCTCTGCAGTTTTATTCTTTATTCACCACAGAGGACACTGAGTTCTTCACGGAGTGCCTCAGAGATTATTCCTATTAATATTTACAATTTATATACCTTCTCCGTCCCTTCTTTTATTACATTCCGTAAATCGACTACCAGGTTTGAATGTGCTTCAATAAAACCGGCATCAAACGCCGAATGATTGGTGGTAATCACCACACAATCCACTTTGTTGAGCAATTCCTTAGTTAAAGGAACCGATTCAAAGCTATTTTTCGCTTCAGTTTCAATGGTGGGAATAAACGGATCGTGATAACTTACCTCTCCACCTTTAGTCACCACCGTGTCAATAATTGTTAAAGCGGGTGATTCACGTTCGTCGTCGATATTAGGTTTGTAAGCCACTCCAAGAAACAAAATTTTACTACCGTTTACCGCTTTTTTATGGCGGTTAAGGGCAGTGGCAATTTTAATATACATATAGTGTGGCATCCGCATATTAATATGGCCTGCTGTATGAATCATACTCAGATCAAAATCAAACCTTTTGGCAATATGCTCCAGATAAAACGGATCGAGCGGGATACAGTGTCCTCCGACGCCTGGCCCCGGATAAAATGCCTGGAACCCGAATGGTTTTGTTTTGGCTGCTTCAATCACTTCCCATATATCAATATCCATTTTACCAGACAGTAAAGCAAGCTCATTTATTAAACTGATATTTATTAACCTGTAAGTGTTTTCCAGAATTTTCACCATTTCAGCCACGCGAGGTGAACTAACCGGATGAATATTATCGATGGCAAAATTATATATAGCTTCCCCTATCTCCAGCCCATCAGTTGTTAATGCCCCTAAAACTTTTGGGGTATTTTTAGTAACAAAATTTTTGTTCCCCGGATCTACCCTTTCCGGCGAATAGGCCAGCCAGAAATCATTGCCATGTTTTAATCCCGATTCCCTTTCAATAATTGGAAGCATAAAATCTTCAGTGGTGGTGGGATAAGTGGTACTTTCCAGGCTGATAAATGTACCCGGCTTCATGTTCCGCCCAATTTCAACGCAGGCCGATTCAATAAAACTCATATCGGGCTTTTGAAACTTGTCCAGTGGAGTTGGAACACAAATAAGAAGTGCATCGCACTCATTAATTCGTGTAAAATCAACCGTGGCATGAAAGGTAACATTTTCCACTACTTCACGTAAAGCAACATCCCTTACGTCTTTTATATAATTCTCACCACTGTTAATCTTATTAACTTTCTTATCACTCTTATCAAATCCGATTACTTTAACACCTGCTTCTGCAAAACCAACAGCCAGTGGTAACCCGACATATCCCAGGCCAACAACACCAATCAACAGCTCGTTCCCGGCTATTTTATTTAATATATCCTGTTTATTACTCATTACTAATTAATTCTATGAAATCGCCTGCAAATTTATACTTTTCTCCGGTTTCAGGGCAAACCAAATCGTCATTTAATATGGCACCCGAGCGGCTTACCCATCCTTTCTGCCTTGCCGGAACACCAACCATAAGAGCAAAAGGCTTCACATCTTTGGTAATTACAGCCCCGGCACCAATAAAACAATACTCGCCCAGTGTTACCCCGCAAACTATGGTAGCATTGGCTCCAATACTTACTCCCTTTTTCACCAGGGTAGGCTTAAACTCGTCCTTTCGTTCAACAGCACTGCGTGGGTTAATAACATTGGTAAATACCATTGATGGCCCCAGAAATACATCGTCTTCGCACGTTACACCCTCGTAAACCGATACATTGTTCTGGACTTTAACATTATTCCCAAGTTTTACCTTACTGCCCACAAAAACATTCTGGCCCAACACACAATTCTCTCCTATTTCAGCTGTTCCCATCACATGACTAAAATGCCATATTCTTGTACCGGAACCTATTTTGGCCCCTTCGTCTATTACAGCTGTTTCGTGTTTATAGTATTTTCCCATTTTATTTTACCGCTAAGACGCAAAGGCGCCAAGTTATATTTAAAAATTATTCACAAACCTTCTGAATCCTTGTTTTAATAGAGGGACATTAAAGTTAATCAGGAATCCTAACTTTTTATCTGTTAGTTTTAAATGAGAAATAATCTGCGCCTCATGAACTGGTAATATAACCTCAACCGCCTTTAATTCTATTATAATTTCCTTCTCAACTAAAATGTCAATACGGTAATCTTTATTCAGTGCGAATCCTTTATAAATAAGTGGCACTGCCATCTGATTTTCTGCAAAAATACCACGTAATTCCAATTCTTTCATCAAACAAAACTCATAAACCGACTCCAACAATCCCGGCCCCATTTCTTTATGAACAGTAATTGCTGCATCAAGAATTTCCTTCGATAATTGGTTATAACGTTCTTTGTCCATTATATTTATTTTTACCGCCAAGACGCTAAGTTTTTCTTTGCGCCGCCGCATCTTCGCGGTTCATCTTAATTTTACCTTTGCGTCTCCGCGCCTCTGCGGTAAACTCATAAAAAATTCCTTCATCGCACTCACAATATACCCCAATTGCTCCTCATCAAGTTCAGTGTGCATAGGCAGCGACAATACCGTTTCTGCCAACTGCTCACTCACCAGGAAATCGCCTTCCTTATATCCTAAAAACTTATACGCCTCCTGCAGATGTATCACCCCCGGATAATACACCATACTCGGAATTCCCTTTGTTTTCAGAAACTCCTGTAGCTCGTCCCTTCTCTCAGTTTTTATGGTATACTGATGAAATGAGTGAGTGCTGTACTCTACCCTTTGCGGGATTTCTACTCCTTCAACACCGGCCAGATGCTTGTCGTAATATGCTGCAGCCTCCTGCCTTGCTTTAATGTGTTTATCAAAATATTTCAGTTTCACCTCAAGTATTGCAGCCTGCATACTGTCCAGACGCGAATTTACCCCAATACGTTCATACTGGTACTTTGCTTTCATACCGTGGTTGGCTATGGAACGGATGATTGCAGCCAGTTCCTCATCGCTTGCATAAACTGCTCCCCCGTCGCCAAATGCACCAAGGTTCTTCGATGGGAAAAAAGAGTTGCAACCCACATGCCCTATTGTTCCGGCTTTTTGTTTCGATCCGTCGCTGAAAATATAATCGGTTCCCAGAGCCTGACATGCATCTTCTATTACAAACAGATTGTGTTTTCCGGCAACAGCCATAATCTCTTCCATATTGGCACTCTGCCCGAACAGATGTACCGGAAGAATAGCTTTTGTTTTTGGTGTTATTGCCTGCTCTATTTTCGAAATATCTATATTAAATGTACCCGGGGAAACATCAACAAACACAGGCTTTAAACCCATTAATACTGCAGTTTCAACTGTTGCCACAAAGGTAAACGGAACAGTAATCACCTCATCGCCGGGCTGAAGCCCAAGCGCCATAAAGGCAATCTGCAAGGCATCAGTGCCATTGCCGCAGGTAATAACATTGGTATTGAGGTACTCAGACAATTTTTCCTCAAAATCGAGTACTTTACCGCTTTTTATAAACCGTGTCGATTTTATAACTTCCTGTATGGCATCGTCAATCTCCTCTTTAATGGTGAGGTACTGGCCGTAAAGATCTGACATGTGGATAGTTTGCATAGTTTTCAATTATTCTTGTTTATAAGATTTACAATTACTTTTGTCATAATACTCATTTCTTCCGGCTTACTCACGGCTATCATCAGAGTTAATGCAACAAGGGTATTATCAGCAATCCTTTTATTCCCGTTATTATCGAATAAAATTCCATTGCGTTCCAGGAAATACAAAAATAAAAAGGCTGCAATGCGCTTATTCCCGTCTGAGAATGAATGGTTTTTTGTTATAAAATAAAGCAAACTTGCAGCTTTCTCCTCTATGCTTGGATATAAATCATTCCCCTCGAATGTCTGGTAAATTGAATTAATTGAACTATTAAAAGATTCATCTTTTTCACGGCCAAACAAATCGCTGTTACTGTGTACCTCTTTCACCAAACTAATTTGAGCGATAGCTTCTTTGTAGGTTAACCGATAAGTCTCTTTTCCCGATGTATTTTGAATTTTAAGCTTCTGATAATCATACTGGTCTAAAATATCCAGGGCATAAGCATAATCCGAAATTATTTTAAGCAATCCAACACTTTCATCATTCGACAAAGTCTTGTGGTTTAAAACGTTCCCTAGGATTTTTACAGAATCTTGTAATTCCTTTAGCCGTTCATTTTGTTGGACTAATAATTTTTCATTTATAGAAAATCCTTTCAAAAGATATTCTTTCAATATTCTATTTGCCCATATCCTGAACTGAGTTCCACGCAGAGATTTAATACGGTACCCAACTGAGATAATAACATCAAGACTGAAATAATCCACTTGATATATTTTACCATCTGCAGCAGTTGTTGCATTTTTTGCAACAACTGCCCCTCTCTCTAATTCCTTCTCTTTAAAAATATTGTTTATATGCCTTGAGATTACCGATTTATCGCGACCAAACAAATCGACCATTTGGTTTAAATTTAACCAAACAGTATCTTTATTGATCTGTACTTTTATTTCAGTTCTTCCATCCTTTAACTGATATATTTCAATATTCGATTCAATCATTACCTGCTATTTCACTTAAATTATACAAACATATATTGCTAATTATATACAATCGTCCAACTTCTTTGTCTATTTTATTACTTCCTGTATAGCCCCGTCTATCTCCTCTTTTATGGTGAGGTACTGGCCCGTACAG
>JBDLIU010000293.1:0-5621 GCA_039714715.1 Bacteroidota bacterium | reverse complement strand
CTGAATGACGGTTTGTTTTTTAGCAGCTGTGCTGTTAATGGGAAGAGATTACTATTCTATTATAAAAAGATTGTCGTCTAGCTCCGCACCATACACAACATCAGATAGGGTAATATCCATAATATTCATTCCCTCATAAACGGAAGATATTTTAGACACAATGGTAATTCCATCTTGAACAAAATACTCATCTATTGTTAAGGTCATGGTCATTTCCTGGCCATTCTCATTAACAGTAACTTCCATTTTGTCTATTAAATAGGTTTCGGTATTTATAAACATTACCATAGGAGTATTTTCTTTATCTTTTAATAGCGCATCAATTAAGTAATACTTTTTACCATCAGCAACTCCTTCTCCTCTTAGTGAAATCTGATGTCCTTTTTCCTTGTAATTATAAAGATCGCCTTCCAGGTTCAATTGCCCCACAAGCTCTTGTTTTTGCTTTTCGTCCATTGGCATAACCTGATCACCCATTTTCATAATGGCATTCTCCCCATTTACAACCATTAGCACTTCTTCACCCATCACCTGCATTTCTGCATATATTTTATCCGGGTTTTTTAAACGCATCTTCATGAAGGTTGTTTGCCCCATTACGGTCATTGACATATTAAGGCTAATAGTCTTTATTTTCGAAAGCTTTTCGCTTCCCATTGCTTCGTAGTGTTTTTTCAACACAGTATCTATATCCTGGCTAAAACTTGCTATGAAGCCAAATACAAAAACTATGGTAAGAATATTTCTCATAATGATTTTCTTTAATCAGTAAATCTACTAAAAGTCCATAACATGTGTGACTTTAAGCATTTAACTAAATGTTTTATGCACACCCCTTTGGTGGATTAAGGACAAAAAACTATTTATTCCGTACCAGGAGACTATTTTGCATGGGTGTGTATTGTTTTCTTGATTATAGTTAGTGCTATTTTTATAAAACAGAAATTTTAAAAATAGAATTAATCATAACGCTTCACAACACCAACTTTCCAATACACCGGATTGTTTAAAACTTTATATATTTACACAAAATCGATAGTTAGGTATTGATGTGAGGATCTTTTTTTGATGATACCACCTTACCTTATTAATCGAATTTGTTAGGCAACATAATACAAACGCTATGATTATTCAGATCATCAAATTAAAAACCGGTCTTCCGGAAGAAGAGTTATTAAGAAGGGCCAAAGAGCGAGAACCGCAGTTTAAAACCATCCCCGGCCTTTTGCAGAAATATTATGTAAAAATTGGTCAGTCTGGTCAATACGGAGGGGTTTATGTCTGGGATTCCAAAGAATCACTAAAATCATATCAAGTGTCTGATTTAGCATCAAGCATTCCTCAGGCTTATGAAATTATTGAGGCACCCGATATTGAAATCCTGGATGTTCTTTTTCAATTAAGAGATTGAGCTGTTAAAAATATAAAAAGACAATAACCCGATTAAGTTAAGCTATGCCACTATATATGGATATCCACACTGTTGATTCAGATACATTTTCTGTTGAGGATGTTGTTAAAGCCCATATGGAAGATCTGGCAATTCAAGAACAGTTTGACGTTATACAACTGAAATATTGGGTTAATGTAGAGGCTAAAACACTGTTTTGCCTGATGGAGGGCCCCAACAGAGAGGCCTGTAACCAGGTACATAAACAGTCACATGGCAATACAGCTTGTAATATTATAGAGGTGTCTGACAATGAGTTCAACTTGTTTATGGGAGAAGGCACCGATGTGAACGATCTGGCCCAAACAAATTCAGGTGAGCTTGATACAGGCTATCGCACCATTATGCTTACCAATATTGTCTGTTTCTTAGAACAAAAAAGCAGCTATCTTGAGGAGATTCATGAAATAATAATTAAAAACAATGGTGTAATAATTCCTGAGCCGGATAATCAGATTATGGTTTCTTTTATCTATGCCACTGACGCTATTTCTTGTGCCGCATCAATTAAAAAGATTTTGGGCTCAAAAAAAGATGCTATTGAGTTCAATTTAGCAGTTGTAAGTGGCAGGCCGGTTGACGAGGAAGGCGATAATTTTTTTGAAGAAACAAAATTAAAAGTCAATATATTATGTTCTTTAGGGTTAAGCAGGAAGATGTACCTGGATAGTGCAACTAACCTGCTATCGGATAAGGAATCACCAGAACGTAAAGAAGATCAACCAGGAGATTTTACTCTTGTTAAAGATGAAGACCTTAAACTGTTGATGGAATTATCAGAAACAATCAATAGTAATTTTAATAGATCAGGATTTAAAAGTGAGGACCTAACCGCTCTTTTAGGATTGAGCAAATCACAAGCTTACCGAAAAATCAAGTTCCTAACAGGAATGGCCCCGAATCAACTTATTCAAGAGTTTCGGTTACAGAAAGCAATAAGCCATATTATGAAAAGCAAAAAGACGATGGCAGAAATTGCCTATGAATCGGGATTCAATAGTCCAACCTATTTTACACGTGTATTCAAGAAGAGATTTGGAATTTCACCCACCGACTTTGCCGGCTATCAGCAGTAATTAATTATAAAGAGAGCGGCTGAATCAATTGTTTCAGGTTTTGAATCAATTGTGAACTAGTCCTGCAAAGATGTGTCGCATTTTTGAATCACAACTTTCATATTTCAACGAATTAAGAAACAAATGAATAAGACAAAAATTGCAGCAGCACAACTATCACCGGTATTTCTCAACAAAGAAAGAACAGTTGAAAAAGCCTGTGATGCCATTCAGGAGGCTGGTGATAATGGCGCCAAAGTAATAGTTTTCCCGGAAGCTTTTATCTCAGGATATCCTGATTGGGTTTGGTTAATTCCAAACAGCAAAGGAGCTGAACTAAACGAACTATATGTAAAGCTTGTAGAAAATGCCGTTTCTGTTCCCGATGAATCAACCACCAAACTTTGCAACGCAGCCAAGAAGGCGGGAGTCAGTGTGGTGATGGGAATGCACGAACGAAATTCAGAAACAAGTGGCTCCAGTTTGTTTAACACTATTTTATTCATCGATGAGCAAGGTGAAATAATGGGCAAGCACCGAAAGTTGATACCCACGGGTGGCGAGCGTCTTATTTGGGGCCAGGGAGATGGCTCAACATTTAAAGCATACGATACGTCTGCAGGAAAAATTGCCGGATTGATTTGCTGGGAAAACTATATGCCCTTAGCGAGAAACGCGGTTTACGAAACGGGCGCTCAAATATTGGCTTCTCCCACATGGGATAAAAGCGCAAACTGGTTGCAATCCATGCAACATATTGCCAGGGAAGGCGGACTGTTTGTTGTGAGCACCTGCATGGCATTGAAGGTAGACGATATTCCTGACAATTATGAATTTAAGCAACTTTATCCGGAAGGAAGAGAATGGGTTAATCCCGGGAATAGCTGTATAATCAGCCCTAAAGGTCAAATTTTAGCAGGGCCGCTCGAGGCAGAAGAAGGAATCTTATATGCCGACATTGATCTCAATGAAATTATTGAAGCCAAGCGGATGTTCGATGTTGTTGGTCACTATTCAAGACCCGATGTTTTCAATAAGTCAGTTAATAGCTGAAACAGACAATCAAATATTAATAACAATAAACAACTAAATATTATGGAAAATTTACAAACAGCAATCAGCACCAGGGCAAAATCACTTGCCGAACGAATAACACAGGGCGCAAACTTACTTGGGAATTTTGCCGAAAGATTATCAGAAGCAGAATGGCAAACGCCTGTAGTTGGCGATGGCCGCAGTATTGGTGTAGTGGTTCATCATGTGGCAACGGCCTATCTGCTGGAAATAGAGCTGGCCCAACTCCTCGCATCGGGAGAACCAATTACCGGAGCCACCATGGAGCTTGTAGACCAGATGAATGCCGATCATGCCAGCGAACATGCAAATGCAGGTAAATATGAAACATTAGAATTATTAAAAACCAACAGCAAATTTGCAGCGGATTCGGTTATGGCGTTTACAGATCAGGAGCTTGAAAATTCAGCAACTGTTTCGTTAAATGCCGATGCGCCACTCACCGCACAGTTTTTCATAGAGGATCATGCGCTTCGCCATAGCTACCACCACCTGGCAAAAATTAGAGCTACACTCAATAAGTGATCACAGCAATAGGGGTGCTTAATTTCCGGCACCCTTTTTCTTATTCTTTGTGGATTAACGTATGCGTCTATCCCGTTATACGATTATGATATTTGTATATTCGTGGTGCTTATTTGGCCGTTGTAGCCCATTATTTTGAGATATTTGAATGCTTAAAAATAGAATTAGAAAACCTAAGATATCTATCCAT
This sequence comes from Bacteroidota bacterium, assembly GCA_039714715.1. Taxonomy (GTDB): domain Bacteria; phylum Bacteroidota; class Bacteroidia; order Cytophagales; family Cyclobacteriaceae; genus S012-113. The sequence continues at coordinate 1,327 of JBDLIU010000293.1, read as the reverse complement.
AACATTGGAAAACCAAGGTTCTGGCTGGGAATTATCATTTGGATAGCAATGACAATTGTCTTGTACATAGCATTTAATTACTCAAGAGAACTACTAAGATTTTTTACTGCATTGAGTGCTGACTTATATACTCCTTCTGAAAGTGAGTATATTTTTTATAACTACTTTTTTTCCGCTCTCTCAATGACGCTAGGATTATCGTTTTCGTTATGGATTTGGTCTGGTAATATTCAAAACAATAAAGTTAAAACTAGATTGTATAGTAGATTAAATCAGACCAACAGCATGTTAGTGTTTTGGGTTATGCTAATGGTAGTTGTTAGATTTGGTACAGTATTAATATTTGTTTTATATGGCAATCCTGGTTACGATAATCACTTCAGCTTTAAGGATGAATTTTGGCTTCTCATAGCGTTAATACCACTAATTGTTTTTTTCCAAAGTTGGTTTAACTTAAGAATGGTTTATAGAACTGGACGCTGGATTCTTTATACTTTCCTAATTTGTGGAATTGGCTCATTTATTCTACCTCATATTACATCTATAGATACTAATACAGTTAATAATAAGTATCAAGAACATTATAAAACAGAATTTAACTTCATTGACCATGAGATAATGGAGGCTAGAAACAATTACTCCGTCAATATTAATCCACTAACTGTACAAACACTGAAAAAATGGTATACAGAGGAACTATATAAATTGATAAAAAAAACAAAATTAGCCTTTAGTAAAGATGGAAAAGTATCAATGGATACTATCATAATGGAGAAGATTATTATACAAAATCTGAAACAAGGTAGCGAATATCGTTACATGTATAATTCGATCAGAAACTGGCAATATGCTTTCCCAATCGATGTATACAACCAAATTAAGAAATACAATTTGGACGATTTAGAAACTAATGAGCTCTTTTACATATTAAATCTTGAAATTACACTTTGGAACACTCCAAGACTCAACTGGGATCATTATAGTGAGTACTCTAGATATGAGCGTAAAAAAAGCAGATTCTCAAAATATTACTACCCAGTTACAGTAATCAGACAATTGTATGAAGTTAGAGAAGAGTTAATATCTGACAATCAGTACAGTAAATATCATTACATGTTACCTGAAATAATCTGGCATGATGATTTGCCGCCAATTCAACTACATGATGGTACAATAACGGGCTACAACAGTGGCCATTCACCATAGGGGCAGTATTGTATGCCGTGCCCGAGGCAGGCGGGCTGACATATTCGTAAAGTTTACTACATTTATATCTCCGGGGACAAAGTCGTAGAGAGTAACTCCCCTACGGTTGGTTGGCCGGTGC
>JBDLIU010000292.1:0-5664 GCA_039714715.1 Bacteroidota bacterium | reverse complement strand
TTTTTTAGTTATTACTATTTAATGCTCGGTCAGCAATAGTTGCTCCAATCGATAGTGCAGCAGTAGCGGCTGGCGATGGTGCATTTAGTATATTTACCACTCGCTCTGATTGGTGGATAAGAAAATCATCTATCAATCCGCCATCTCTATCGCAAGCCTGGGCACGTACACCAGCTCCACCTTTCCGTAAATCCTTTTCCTTGATTTCAGGAATAAGCCTTTGTAATGCTTTGGTAAATGCTGATTTTGAATATGATCTGTAAAACTCGCCCATACCCATTTTCCAAAATGATTTAATCACTTTTTGGAAACCCGGCCATCCAAGAGTCTCAAAAAGTTCACCAAGGTGTATGTCTGATTTCTTATACCCTTCGCGTCTATAGGCCAAAACAGCATTTGGGCCGGCTTCTACACCACCACGTTGCATCCTTGTAAAATGAACACCCAGAAACGGGAAATTAACATCCGGTACCGGATAAACCAGGTTTTTTACCAGGTATTCTTTCTCTGGTTTCAGTGTATAATATTCACCTCTGAACGGAATTATTTTTATTCCGGGATTATCGCCAGTCATAGCAGCAATTTTGTCAGAATACAATCCTGCACAATTAATCATTAAATCTGCCTGATATTCCTCGTCCCCGGCAGTTATATTCACCTCTGTGTCTCTGACATCAATCTTTTTCACCTCTTTACCTAAAGCAAATTCAGTATCTCCTTCATTCAGTATCGACTGCATCTTCTCAGATACTACCGAATAATCTACTATACCTGTTTGAGGAACAAGGAATCCTTCCAGCCCCGCCACATGTGGTTCATGCTCTTTAATTTCTTCTTGAGTGAGCATTTTCAATCCATCTAAACCGTTTTCCTGTCCGCGCTGGTATAGGCTATGGAGTATTGGAATTTCATCTTCTCGTGTAGCAACTACTACCTTTCCACAAATATCATAGGGCACATCATTCTGCTCACAGAAATCCAGCAACATATTATATCCGGTTATGCAATTTGTGGCCTTAAGAGATCCTGGCTTATAATATAAACCGGAGTGGATAACCCCGCTGTTATTGCCTGTTTGATGGGCTGCAACTTTCTTCTCTTTGTCAATGACCAAGAGCTTTTTATCAGGTGATTTTTCTTTGATTTTAAGTGCTGTAGAGAGTCCAACAATACCTGCACCAATGATAGCAATATCGTATTTCAAGGTAGTAATATTTATGGTGCGAAATTACGTTATTTACTTCTTAAATGAGTGCGTCAATCGTAATTTTGAGTAACATTTTTTCAAATCAGACAATGACCCCTTTTAGCAAGACAAAAACGCCTGCAGAAGCTGCAAAGGCAATAAAATCAGGAAACAGTGTGTATATACAGGGAGCTGGTGCAACACCTAGTGCCCTGGTTCAGGCAATGGTCGAGAGAGCCGATGAATTGGAAGATATAACACTCTATCATTTACACACAGAAGATAAGGCTGAATACCTTAAACCGGAGTATGAAAACGTCTTTCACCTGTTCTCTATGTTTCTCGCTCCAAACTCCCGTCAGGCAGTGTATGAAGGGCGGGCAGACTTTATTCCTGTTTTCTTAAGTGAGATACCAATTCTATTCCGAAGAGGTAAGTTGAAACTTGATGTTGCACTGGTGCAGGTATCACCACCTGATAAGCATGGATATTGCTCGTTGGGTATTTCTGTAGAGGCCTGTCATGCAGCAATTGAAGTGGCCGACCATGTGATTGCACAGATTAATCCAAGGATGCCCCGAACGCATGGGGATGGATTGATTCATATGAGCAAAATACATACCTACTGTTATCATGAAGCAGAGCTACCGGAAATGCCTCCACAGAAGCTGTCTGATGTACAGTTGGCTATTGGAAAAAATGTAGCATCATTAGTAGAAGACAGGGCAACTTTACAGCTGGGTATAGGTGCAATCCCTGAGGCAGCTTTAAAGTTTCTTAAATCTCATAAGGATCTTGGACTTCATACCGAGATGTTCTCTGATGGAGTTTTACCCCTGGTTGACTCAGGTGTAATTAATGGAAAATATAAGAAAAAGCACCCTGGCCTATTGGTTACAGGTTTTATGTTAGGTTCCAGAAAACTATATGATTTTGCTGATGATAATCCATTGGTGCGGGTCATGGATAGCCAGTATGTTAATAGCCCTTCAATTATTCTTTCCAATCCAAAGGTAACAAGTATAAACAGTGCTGTAGAAATTGATATTACCGGTCAGGTTTGTGCTGATTCAGTTGGTACCAGGATGATTTCCGGAGTAGGCGGACAGATGGATTTTCTAAGAGCTGCTTCTTTGAGTGAAGGAGGGAAGCCCATAATAGCACTGCCTTCTACAACAAAGAATGGAGACAGTAAACTGGTACCGGTTTTAAGAGAAGGAGCTGGTGTAGTAACTACCAGGGCTCATGTGCATTATGTTATTACTGAGTATGGTGTGGCAGATCTTTATGGAAAATCATTGAAGCAGAGAGCACGATTATTAGTAGATATTGCGCATCCTGCTCATAGGGAATCACTAGAAAAAGCAGCATTTGAGCGGTTTAAAAGAGCGATATAGGATGTCCGTAAATAGAAGCCATGCTTTTCAGTATTTGTAAGATAATTAAGGTTTAAACTATAACAATTTTCGACAAATTATTAACAATATTGCACCTCTTTGATTTTTGTGTTACCGATTAAATTTATATATTACAGTCCAATAAGTGTTGATTCAGCATGGAGAAAAATACTTTTAGAGCCGAATTTGAAATTCACGCATCAAAGAAGATGTTGTTTCCTTATATCTATACAGCTAGTGGTCTGTCTCAGTGGATGGCAGATGATGTAACTGTTGATGAGGATAAGGTGTTCAATTTTAAATGGGAGGGTGAAGATCATAAAGCTAAGATGATAGGACATCGGATCAACAGCTATGTTAAATTTGAGTTTCTACCGGAGAACGAAGAAGAAACTGAAGAACCGAGCTATATAGAATTAAGGCTTGAAATGAATGAAATCACACAAATGGTGTTTATTGCAGTCACTGATTATAATGACATCGATGATAATGAAGAACTTATGGATTTGTGGGAGGGGCTTATTCACAACCTGAAAGAGATAGTTGGCGGTTGATTCATAAGCTGCTACCTTTGTCATAAGGTGGCATGTTAATTGCTCAATTTAATTTATGAAGAAGATTGATAAGCTGATAATTACGGCTTTTCTGGGTCCTTTTGTGTTAACTTTCTTTGTAGTGGTATTCATTCTGCTTACCGTGCAGATGATGAACTACGTTGATGAAATCTTTGGCAAGGATTTGCAATGGGTTGATTTAGGCAAATTAATCTTCCATTTCAGTATTTTCCAGACCCCAATAGCTTTCCCTTTGTCTATAATGTTGGCCTCTTTAATGGCGTTCGGTAATTTGGGAGAGCATTTTGAACTTACCGCTATTAAAGGTGCAGGGATATCCCTGGTAAGAGCACTTTTCCCGATATATATTATGGTTGTTATGGTAACTGTTCTGGCATTTTACTCTAACAATTATTTTGTGCCTTATTCAGCACTTAAAGCTTATAGCTTATTGTATGATATAAGACAAAAGAAACCTTCTCTGGATATACAGCCTGGTCAGTTTTATGCTGGTATAGAAAATTACAAGATAAAAGTTGACAAAAAACTTACAGATGGTAAAACGTTAAAAGGTTTAACCATCTATGATCATTCTGCTCATAAAGGTAATAGTGAGGTAATCATGGCAGATTCGGGAATAATGTATACTATTCTGAATGATCAGTATTTAAAATTTGAATTATTTAATGGTACGCACTATGTTGAAGGACAGGCGCCAAAAACTAACACACGTGGCAGGAGGGCAGAAATTCCAATTGCTCCATTTACTCGTACCAGCTTTGCCAAAAGTGAAATGATATTTGATTTATCATCATTCAGTCTGGAGCGTACAGATGAAGGATTATTCGCCAGTCACCGATTGATGAGAAACTTTACTGAACTTGGGGAGGATCTGGATTCTCTGCAAGAGGATATCAGTAAGTCTGCAAGTGAAATTTTCAGTGTTCCTGAAAGGTATTTCAAATATGCAGGTTTGAGAGATAATATTGATTTACCCAAAGAAATCCATGAACTGAGAAAAAGGCAGGATTCTTTAAGGAAGCTGGAAAGCGAAAGACAAAGATTTGAACTCATGGCTTCAAGCACTAAAACTTATCCAATTGAAGTACAACCTCCACCTGTTTATGAGATTTCTCTCGAAAAGCCTGCTCCTGATCCTAAATTAAAACCTGAGCGGATTGAAAGTCCAAAGAAAAAGGCTGACCCTCCCAGGATAAAGCGCAAATTAGCAACTGAAAAATTAAAGAAGAAGGAGGATAATCTTGTTTACCTAAAAAAAGATAGTGTTCAGCAGGTAGCAATAGATACTGGATTTTCAGATATGGAGATGTTGATCTTAGAAAGATATGATAAAAAGACCTCCACCAAAACTTCCCAGGCAAGAAACCTGAAATCTGCTGTGGCTACTGCCAGGCAGGTTAAGAGCAAGCTATCAGCTCAAAATAACCGTAAACAGCGTGTTCTTAAAAAGTACTACGAATTTGATATTCAATGGCATAAAATGATTGCCAGTGCTATTGCCTGTCTATCAATGTTTTTAATTGGTGCACCGCTGGGCGCCATTATTAAAAGAGGAGGAATAGGATTCCCTGTAATTGTATCAGTGATATTCTTTATTATCTATTATGTGATTACCATTGGCGGGGAAAAATATGCCAAAGCGGGTAATATTTCGGTAGAAGTTGGTGTTTGGGCTGCAAATTTCATATTATTTCCGATTGGATTATTATTCCTCAGACAGGCAAAAAATGATGCGCGCTTATTTGAAGCAGATTTCTATAAAGTAATGCTATCGAAGTATAATGAATGGTTTGGCAACATTAAAAACAAAGTAAAACAAAGGAAAATATAAATATCCGGTATTGGTTTAGACATATTAAGTTTTTACCTTTGCGCAACTTTTATTAAATGAATAAAATTAATTAATGCTAGCTATGTATTTATCAAAAGAGAAAAAAGAAGAAATTTTCAAAAATCATGGCCGGTTAAAGAAAGAGGCTGATACAGGATCACCCGAAGCACAAATTGCGCTTTTTACCTACAGAATCAATCATTTAACAGGTCACTTAAAGAAGAACAAAAAAGACCATTCAACCCAGCAAGGTTTGTTAAGACTTGTAGGTAAAAGAAGGAAACTTCTGAATTTTCTTCAGAAAACTGATATTGAACGTTATCGATCAATAATATCAGAGCTGAAATTAAGGAAATAAATAACAAAGGGGTTCGGATGAATCCCTTTTTAGTTTATGCCTTAGTCAAGACGGCTCTGATTATTAAACATGTAACAATTAGAAAGAATGAATATATTTAACAAGACGATTACGCTTGCCGATGGCCGCTCAATTACTATTGAGACTGGCAAACTCGCTAAGCAAGCAGACGGATCTGTAGAGGTTCGTATGGGAAACACAGTAGTTCTGGCTACAGTTGTTTCAAGTAAAGATGCACGAGAGGGAGTAGATTTTCTTCCGCTTAGTGTAGATTATCAGGAAAAATTTGCTGCTGCCGGTAAGATACCGGGAGGTTT
>JBDLIU010000291.1:0-5668 GCA_039714715.1 Bacteroidota bacterium | reverse complement strand
TCGCAATTTTTGACAAGGCATCTGCTTTCTGGATTTTCTCCTCCTTAAACCTGGCATCTTTTAACCATTCGTTTTCGGGGTCTGCAAATCGTGTTCCTGATTTAACCTTACGACCATGCTTGCCTGTAAGAATTCCTGATGCCAGGGGAGACCAAATTGTTGTTCCTAATCCTACTGTCTTATAGATCTGGCTATATTCAACCTCAACTTTTTGCCTGTGAAGCATATTATATTCCGGCTGTTCCATAACAGGACCAATAAGGTTGTTCTGCCTGGCAAACATATGCGCCTCCATGATCTCCTGGGCGCTCCACTCCGAAGTTCCCCAATACAGGATTTTACCCTGGCTAACCAGGTTATGCATGGTCCAGACAGTTTCTTCAATGGGGGTTCCCTTATCAGGTCTGTGGCAGAAAAAAAGATCAAGGTAGTCAACCTGTAAACGTTTCAATGCATCGTTGCATGCTTCTACGAGATGTTTTCTGTTTAATCCTTTTTGGGTGGGCAGGCCATCCAGAACTGATCCGAAAAATGCTTTGCTAGACACAATATAGCTGTCTCTTGTCCATGGCTTTTTCTTGAGGATTCTGCCCATTACTGTTTCTGACCGACCCTGTGCATAAACCTCAGCATTATCAAAAAAATTAACGCCATGCTCATAAGCATAGTCCATTAGTCTTTCTGCTGTGTCGTTGCCTATCTGCGAACCAAATGTTAACCAGGAGCCAAATGATAATCGGCTTACTTTAAGACCGGTTTTGCCTAAGTTTTGATATTCCATGTTCCTAATTTAGAACTATTCAGGCAACTTATTTATGTGAAAGTAGAAGTAATTTATTAGTGGTAGATGATAATAGAACAAATAATATTTGTGGTCCTCACTTTAAATAAATAGTGACAATTAGCAGATATTATTCTTTTTTGATTTTATCTCTATTTATTGCTCCAAAAACATACATTCCAACAACTGTTCCTACGATAGAAATGATTAATGTAATCCCAATATGTTCTTCCTTTTCAAGCAATGTCCAAACTATAGGATTTGCTATTAACAGAACACCCAGAATAACCATAAACCTGCCAAACTGCTTTTCTATGTATCTAAGGTCAAGTTTTTCTAGTGTTTTTCTTGGCATTGTGTTTAATCCTGCAATCAACCACCACATCTTAAATTTAGGGATTACAAATCCAAGAATAAAGATTATTAAACCAACAGCTATTCCTGCTGAGTTTGTGGTTACTATTTGTTGAATTTGTTCTATAACAAAAGATCTTAAAACAACTAATGTATATCCTGCATGGCCCTCAACGCCTGATACAGTCCATCTTTGGCTACCAACTCATCGTGGGTGCCGCGCTCAACAATCTCACCCTTATCAATCACCAAAATCTCATCGGCATGTTGAATGGTGCTTAATCGATGGGCAATCACAAGAGATGTTCTGTTTTCCATTAGTTTGGTAATAGCTTCCTGAACGAGTTTTTCTGAATGCGAATCCAGGGCTGAGGTGGCCTCGTCAAGAATTAAAATCGGTGGATTCGCCATCACTGCCCTTGCTATGCTTAACCGTTGTCGCTGTCCGCCTGAAAGCTTGCTACCGTCTTCTCCAACATTGGTCTGGTAGCCATCTTCCATCTCCATGATAAATTCATGTGCATTGGCAATTTTCGCTGCCTTGATTACTTCTTCTTCTGTAGGATTTTCTTTGCTAAAAGCAATGTTATTGAAAACAGTATCATTAAATAGAATCGACTGCTGGGTAACTATTCCCATATGCCTTCTAAGTGATTTAAGTGTACAGTCTCTCAACGAGATGCCATCAATAGTTATTTCACCTTTCGTTGGATCATAAAATCGTGGTATCAGGTCAGCAATTGTTGACTTACCTCCTCCCGATTTACCCACAAGTGCTATTGTTTTACCTTTTTCTAACCTGAAGGAAATACCTGATAAGACAGGTTCATTCTCATAAGCAAAATTTACATTATTGAACTCAATACCATTCTTGAATTCTCCAATTTCTTTAGCATCGGGTTTATTTTTAATCTCTGGAATAGTATCCGTAATGGCAAATATCCTGTCGCCACTTGCAATAGCTCTCTGGATTGAAGTCAGAGAAATGGAAATAGCCTTAGCTGGCTGCAAAACACGGCTAAAAATGATTATAAAAGTTATAAAATATGGAGCTGTAAGTTCTGGTTCTTCTTGTAATACCATAGAGCCTCCTAACAATAAAACACCAGCTACTACTGCTATACCAAGGAACTCCGATATCGGTCCGGCCATATCAAATTTTTTGGCCATTGAGATCGACAACCGTGAATAATCATTCACTTCATCTCCAAATTTTTTCAGAATATATCTGTTGGCTGAAAACGCCTTTATTAACCTTATTCCACTTAACGCTTCATCAACATGGTTTGCTATTCTTCCCAGTGCTCCCTGGGTAAGATAGGCTGCTCGTTTTAATTTTTTGGCAATACCAGCAATTAGTGCTCCAGAAAGGGGTAAAAGAATAAGTGCATAGAGCGTAAGCATCGGTGAAATCATAAAGAGTGAAATGATATAACCTATAATTAATGCTGGCTCTATGAGTATGATCTTAAGTGATTCCTGCGCTGCCCGTTCTATCTGCTGAACATCGCTTGTAATCTTAAGCATGATATCACCTTTGCGTTCATTTGTAAAATAGCCAATGTCCAGTCCTATTGTTTTAGAGAAAATATCATTACGAATATTCTTCACTACTCTAACCCTGATGATCGCCAGCAAAATAGCTGCCAGGTAACGAAACAGGTTCGATAAAAATGCAGTTATAATTATTGCTATCGCAACAAATACTAGTGCAGCCATTGGGCCTCCATCGGCTAAATTCTGACTAAAGTAGTAATTAAAGAGGTCAAGAAAATAGGCGGGATCAAAGCTGAATTCGGGCAGGGTGGTTACAACTTTTTCTGTGCCGTCTCTATCAAACAATACTTCCAGCATTGGGCCCAGGAGTGCAATGTTTACTACACTGAAAAGTGCATATAACAAGGCAGTAGTAACATATTGTGGAATGTACCAACCCAGTCCGCGGGCATAAGAGAGTATTCTAAGATAGGTCTTCATTTTAATTAACCAGATGCAAAACTAAGACATATTACTCGTTTTAAAGGATTAGAACTCCTGAACTCTTGGTGCAATATTCCATCTAAAAGAAACAGAGTATATTGTTGAATTCTGATTGTACTGATCATCTGCACTATCCTGATTTCTGTAAATTACCCTGGCATCGAAAAATGTATTATGCCATATCATATAACTTGCCGAAAAATCAGCAAATAAGAGATCTGTTGCAATACCCTGTCCGGTAAAGTTACCTTCCTCACTTACTTTAGTAGTATAGTCTTTTAATATTTCCTTACCATAATTCGTGCCCGGTTCATCCAGCCCATAATTAGCCATGATTACCTTTCCGGTAAGGGATAGCTTAGGTATCGGTTGATACCTGACAATACCTATCCATTCTTTGAAGTTTGCCCCTAATGGGTGAGCCAATGGTTGTTTATAATTAGCATAATTCGAGAATATAAAACCTTGATTGTAAGCACTACCATGCGAATACGTATAAGGTCTAACAAAATTATGTTCCAGCTGGAGGTCCAGATTGCTAACCTTAAAGGCATCAATATATTTTAGGCCTAACTGGTAAGAAAACTTGTTGCCCCACCATCCCGGATTGGTAAAGAACTCTTTCACTTTTATTTCGTCATAGAACAATTGCCCATAAAAGGAGAAATGCTGAAGGAAGTTCCACTTGGCATCTATGCCTATTAACGCATTGTCAAGGCTACCTCCCTGGTGTTCTATTGAACGATAAAAGATAATCGGATTTAAATAAGAAAGCTCAAAATGACTATTGCCCAGGGAATCGAGCCTGCTAAATACAATTGACTCAACAACTCCCAGGTTGATATTTTTCCCCAGGTTAAAGCTCAATCGATGCGCAATCATGTATTTTTTAGGATACTTCATATTCCCCAATGATCCTCCGGGCTGTCCATAAGTATCTCCAATAACCTGGGTAAAAAGATTCGTATAGTTTAAGCGCCAGACATTGGTGTTAATTTTTAAGAATAAAGCCGGTGGACTAAAATCTGAAAGGATTACAGACCTATAACCATCTCCCCAAAACTGACGATCGTGGCCGAACTGGAAATTAATATGTTTAGTGGCATTAAAACTGATATACCCTGTGGCTGTGAAAAAGTCATAACTGCCTTCACCAAATCCTTTCCAGAATCCTTCGTTGGGTACAACACCATATTTCCCAACCCAATCTCGCACATAAAGAGGTGCCCGCATCTGGTTCTCTCCAATGAATGTGTAATAGCCTACTTTTCCATCAACCATACCGTGCACCTGAATACCCCTGGTATTAATGAAGGTATATTGGTCGCCTGCTGTTTCACCTCCGGCACTAAAGTAAAGTACGGGATTTACATGAATCGCGACCGCTTCATTTTTATCCTCACCATACAGAAAATCAGAACGATATTTATAAACCGTATTCCAGATAGGCCTGGTGTTTATATTATCATGGTTCTGGGTCCACTTCCAATTGTCGTTTGCTAAATAGGTGTTATTAAACTTATCGACACCGGAATTTAGATTTTCATGATTTCTGGTTGAATCAATCAACGCTGCAATTGCCTTACGTGAATAGGGCTTTACAGCACTGTGATAGCCTGGCGCCATATTACCCCCTCTAATCTCAAGACGGTCTAACAAATGATAATATTCTTTATTTAAAGGCGCATTTGAGCTTTGACCAATAGCATCTATTACTAATAAACCTGCAAAAAATATGGTAATTAATAACCTCATTCTAACTTATCTTTCTGATAGTCTTGATGCTATCCTGCAATTTTCTTGTAAATTAAAGCTAAAATATTTGAAGATATGCTCTAAATCTCTAACTTTGTGCCTCCTTAAGGAAATGTGCCAATTTTGGCTATAAAATTGAGAGTTATGAAGAAGGAAATACATCCAGAGTATAGAGACGTAGTTTTTCAAGATTTGCAAACGGATTTTAAATTCATGACCAAATCTACGATGTCTTCTAAAGAAAAGGTAAAATGGGAGGATGGAAATGAATATCCACTCATTAAAGTAGAAGTAACCGCAGATTCACACCCATTCTACACAGGTAAGAAAATATTTGTGGATACTGCAGGTAGGGTTGAGAAATTTAATAAGCGTTATAAGAAGAAATAAGCTTATTGCAGAAGAAATTTTAAGAAAGTCTCCGGTATTTAATATCGGAGACTTTTTTATTAAAACATAAAACTATTTAGGGCATCTATAATAATTAACTTCATGCCAAGGGTCGGGCGGGCGCTGAACTTCGTTTCATACTCAATCACAAATCCTTTAATACATGCTTTGTTTATATTATTAAGGTAATGCTATTCCACAAAGGTACACTGAGAAGGCTCAGAGTTACACAAAGTTTTCTCTGTGGTTCTTTGTGCTACTTTGTGGTTCTCTGTGTAACAACTATGAATAAAAAGCCACATAGACACGTAGAGAAAATTAAACAAACAAGGAAGCCCTAATTATTCTATCTATCTTTAAGAATATTAAATTCTTGAGATTTCCTGTCTGATAGTAAGCACGAATTTT
>JBDLIU010000290.1:0-5716 GCA_039714715.1 Bacteroidota bacterium | reverse complement strand
GCAGCTCCTGCCAACGGATATTAACATGCACCGGAGCAAATGGCTGCTCCACAAAAGAGTGCGGATGGAAGCGTGATGGTCGAGACTTGTTGGATGGAACAGAAGGGTAATTCATGAACAAATTAACTCTTGACATGAAGCCTTCTCATGGAAGTAATCATAACTTTTGCTTAGTCGAAATTTAATAGAGTCCTTTAAATTTGAATAAGGTTTTTATCTCCAATAGAAATGAACAGAGCCTTAGAACATTGAATTTTACTTTTTTCTATATATTTGAATTTCAATTTGCTATTTCATAAAACTATTTATACCAACTTCCAGATTTTTTGATTTATTCACTCTGGGAATCCAGCCTTGCGCATGGCATCGAGAAAATACTGAGTATGAGCTGGATTTTTATATTTGGATACTTTGAGAATCCAAGATACCGATAAATGGGGATTTAGCTCTAATGCTTTTGCTGCTGAGGCACGTGCCTCTTCATTACGGTCTAAATATATATAGTTTACGGCCAAACTCCAGTGACTTAACCATAGTTCCGGGGCGCGCTGATTCATTTTCTCATATTCTGTTAATGCATCCTCAAACTGTCCCTTAATGATATAGCATAGGCCCAAATGATAATAGTAGTAATAGGCGGGAAAAGGGTTGAGACGCATCGCCCGCTTAAGATAGACAATGGCTTCATCGAAATGCCCGGCGTAACCTAATGTACTCCCAAATAACATATGAACCAGGGCTCCATTTGGTTGAAGCTCGACAGAACGCTTACCTGAGGCAATCGCCTTTTCATATTTTTTCATCAACACATAGACCCAGCCCAATAAACTGTGCGAAAACCCATTAGATTCATCTATAGAGAGTCCCTTTTGGGCCATCTTAAAGGCTTTTTTAGTATTCTCCCGGGGTGATTTCCCTCCTCTCGCAAGGTTATAGTGATACCAACCCAGACTCCTGTATCCAGTCTCTGATTCAGGCGCTATATCAATCATTTCCTGTGCCAGCTGGCCACACCGTTCAAGACCTTCTTTGCCACCCTGCCGCCAATTTGCGAGCCATTGCAGATGTTTCTTATATATTTCAGGGTTTTTTTCTGTATGTTGCATGATGCGGGCTTGCTCGCCCTCGGTGAGTTTTATACGAAGATTGCTTACTACTTTCATTGTAATCTCATCCTGGATTTCAAAGATATTGTCAAAATCACGATCATAGCTTTCTGCCCAGATATGCTGCCCATTAATGGCATCAATTAGCTGGGCAGTTACTCGCACTTTCTCACCAGACCGCCTGACACTGCCCTCCAAAACATATCTGACACCAAGTTCTTTGCTTACCTGCTGGATATTGACAGGCTTGCCTTTATAGGCAAACGATGAATTTCGAGCAATGACAAAAAGTTCACCAACCATGGATAAGACAGTGATAATCTCTTCTGCAATCCCATCACTGAAATACTCCTGAGAAGAATCGCCGGTCATGTTGTCAAAGGCAAGCACTGCAATGGAAGGTTTTTCAGGTAATGGAAAGGCCATATTTTCCACCGATGCAGGTTCAAATTCATGCATGATCGTTTTTTGATAAAACTGCCAGGTAACTATTCCCAATAGTATTACAATAACTGCTGCCAGTGGCCATATCCATTTTTTAGTTAGTGGTCTTGTTCTTTCACCTATTCGTTTGCCAGCATCATCCGGGTCCATTAGCACCTTATAAACCCTTACTGGATCTTTGATGTTCTTTACAGCATGTTCACCAATAAATTCATAGCCCAGTTTCAGCTTGTTTTTGACATGATCATAAGCACCTCTTGAAATACACACACTGCTGGGATCGGCAAGCCCTTCGATACGGGCAGCAATATTGACACCTTCACCGTACACACTGTCTCCATCCTGTACTACATCACCTATGTTTACCCCAATACGGAACTCCAGCCGTTTATCATCCGGTAGCTCGGCATTCCTGGTTTTCAATTCCTTCTGGATCTCTACGGAACATTGAACAGCATTTACAGCACTGGAAAATTCAGCAAGCATGTTATCACCAAGAGCATCAACAACACGACCGGAATGCTTTTTAATTATTTTTGACATGATGTCCCGGTACTCTTTAAGGGTCTTGATCGTGGAGATTTCATCATTTGTCATGAGAAGGCTGTAGCCTTTGACATCGGCACTAAGGATGGCTCTGAGCTTTCTTGTAACTTTTTGTTCTGTGGTCATTTGATTGCCTCGTCTTTTTGGTTGACGGTTACAGAACTTGAAAATAAGAAAGTGATCAATTGTGAGGATGGAGCTCAAATGGATATGTTACAATATCGAGCCAAGATGCAATTTCGTTCAGGTTCTAAAAGTATACAAATTGCCGTTGAATGAGTCAAGAAATTATTGGAACAAAGTTTATCTACAGGATAGCAACAAAAATCAATGATTAAAAGGAAGCAATCTATCTGTTTTTGCTGGGTTTAAATTCCTACCTTAGCAGTATACTTTCTTTTCAAAGAACTCACTCTTCGAGGAATAAAACCCGAAGTTTTTGAGTTAAGGTTAATTATCCCTGTCGGGAGTATTCAAAGGCTGAAAAAATAAAAGATATCAAAATAATACTTAACAGAACTTTGATGGAAAAAGGGTTACAATCAATGCAAGAATCTTTGACTGTTAGGTAAAAGCGACTACTGGAATAAGAAGCCAAGGCCTAAAAAAAATCTTTGAAAATCTGAGGCCGTATAGACAGAGTGCTCTCCTTTTATAACCCACAATTTCAGTAAAAGGTAGCTTACCTCGTGTCCAATTTTCTGGGGGAGGATCAAGCATTTGCCTGAACTTATTGAGGTCTTGTCCCGTCTTGATATTTTTTGCTGCCTCATGGGCTATGGCTTGGAGTTCTTCTGTTTTCATTTGTCTGTCCTAACTTAGTTTCATTAATAATAGACAGTTACACAGTTTTTGTTACATCCTCCTTTTATATTTCCTATAATTGTTATGCCTATTTATTGATATGTCGCTATTTTACTTTTTGTTGTCGTTAATATCTCTTCATTTAACTGAATACCTAACCCAGGCTCATCAGAAAGGTGAATATAGCCTTGCTCATCGACATTAATCGGCTTTGTCAGCATAAAGTCACGTCGCTCGATAGACCATTCAGGCGGATCGAGTGGAAATTCAATAAAAGGCGCACCAACACTACCAGCAGTTAAATGACAATTAGCGACTAAACCAATACCATTACCCCAAGTATGGGGGGTAAAAATAACACCTTTGTCTTTGGCATATAGTGCTAGCTCTCGCAGGCCTTCCATACCGATACTACAAACCACATCTGGCTGAATCACATCCAAGCATTCACGCTCTATCAAGGTATGAAATTCATAACTTTCTCGGGTCATCTCTCCACCAGCCAATTTCAAATTAATTTTTCCTCTAAGCAACGACATGCCGTTATAATCACCTCGATGTAATGGTTCTTCCATCCAATAGACTTGATTTTTCTCCAACTCTTGCGCCACTTCATAGGCTTGGGCAAAACACCAAGGCTTTTGAATGTCCCACGGCATACGCCAACCTTGATTGCAATCTACCATTAGCGTTAATTTGTCACCAACGGCTTGTCGCACTTGAGACAATACCTCAAAGTCTTCTTGCAAAGTTGCTCTGCCAAAACGTACTTTCAGCGCGGGATAACCAGATTGCACAAGATTGTTAGCCATTTTTACCATTTCCTCAGCGCTGCGATGAATTCCGCTTGAGGCGTAAACTTTGATCTTATTGTCATGGCCGCCCATCATTTGCCAACATGGTTTCTGTTTAATTTTACCTGCCAAGTCCCAAAGTGCCACATCTAATGGCCATGGTCGACCAGCATGAAAGCTGATATTGTTAAGTACCGCATTATGCCGAACAAGATCTAGCGGATTTTGCCCGATAAACAAATCGACAAAATCATCGAAGCCATACATTACATCTCCCGAGCCAATGCCGACATTACCTTGATCATCATAAACGAGGACAATAGTTGCCGGAAATTTTCGTCGAGGTTGAGTGTCCCAAGAGGCCGGAAAAGGAGGTTCAAGTGCTATTTGATGGTGACTGATTTCTATGTTGGTAATTTTCATATACGTCTCGTTAAAATTCTTCGTTTAGATACGTCATTAAGGCATTTTTCAAGCAGTCGCTTGGGCTATCATTAATCAAGTAACTGATTGAACATGTCTTTGGTAAAGTTTGCTAACAATATCCAATCATCGGGTTGAGGTACGCGGCTATTATTATTCGCCATGGGTAAATTTTCTGGTGTTTGCATGCAACTTATAAGCGACGTAAGGTCAATGTCAACATCAGCATAACGCTGCAAACAAGTTGAAAAATTTACCTGTTCGAGTATATTCATTAAAGCCTGAGATGATTTTGACACTTCACAATTAAGTGCTTTGGCCACTTGGTGGTACATACTTTCAGCCGTTTCAAGGCTCCACGATAAACTTGCGGCTAAACCTATCGTTACCGCAATACCATGTGGAATGTGATAAAGCGTTCCTAACGCATGGCCAATGTTATGAGCCATGCCCGTTCCACAGTTATCAATAGCAATACCTGCCAGATAAGCCGCTTGCTGCATATACAATCTTGCTTTGAGGTTTTCTGGCGAGGATACACAAGTTAATAAGTTAGCATTAACCAAACTAATCGCTTGTAATGCATTGGCATTGCTAACGCTATCTTGGCTTTGACCCGTAGCCGCTTCAAGAGCATGCACTAAGGCATCCAATCCCGTCATTACCGTAATTACCGCAGGCATTGACTTGCTAGCGTTGGGGTCAAGTACAACAAGCTCTGGTGATAATTCATTTCCCCACGCCCACGACTTATTACCTCGTTCATCGGTAAGCACACAAGTTCGGGTAACTTCAGCCCCAGTCCCTGAAGTGGTAGGTATCATAATTTTAGGGGCACTACCTGACCAAGGATTTTTACACAGTAGATAATGAGCCATATTATTAGCCGATTCTGCTAACCCAGCGGTCAGTTTTGCGATATCTAAGGCAGTCCCTCCTCCGAGACCAACCACGACAGGCTTAACCATTGCTCGTACTTTTTTTGCAGCTTGATCAACGGTTGCTACTTTAGGCTCTCCTGCTGGCGCTAAAAATACTTCAACCGGCAAACTGGACGACAAAACATTTACAAGTAAATCAACTAAGCCAGTTGTTGCTAAGCCTTCGTCTGAGACAACTAAAACACACTCTCTTTGCCAGTTTGCAATCATCTCTGGTAGTTCAGTTAACGCACTCTCACCAACAATGAGTGGTGGTACTTTAGCAATATGTTTAATAGCATTAGTCATTAGCTTAAATCAATCCAAGTCGTTTTTAATTCAGTATATTTATCATGGGATTGGGATTGTGGGATAAGTAAATGCTTTTTTAGGCTTTTTAGCAAGAAGTTTTTTGCAGAGTTGGAATATTGATGTTTTTACAATTTTTTATCAGTTAATGATAATTAGCCATGTACTGAGTATTTGGATGTCTAATTTCTTCAGGATACAAAAACTATTGGAAACAAACAATTAAACCATCTTGTAAATAACACCTCCCCAGGTGAGACCAGCCCCTAATCCCATAAACATGATAGTATCCCCTGTTTTTACCATTTGTTTTTCCATCAGTTCATCAAAAGCTATGGGAATTGTTGCAGCTGTTGTGTTACCATAGTGT
>JBDLIU010000289.1:0-5730 GCA_039714715.1 Bacteroidota bacterium | reverse complement strand
ACCTAAGTCTGGGCCTACACTTTGCCTATGCATTCTAAGAAAACAAGCTGAAGATCGGGACGGTGACCATGGAGGATGTATCCGCCTGGATTAGTTAAGGTTTTCCATATATGGAATGAAACCCGGAGTTAAAGCTTCGGGTTTTTTTGTACCTTGTTTGTCACAATTAACCCAATATACTATGAGAACCAGTCTGATAAATGTCCTGGTTTTTTCTATTGCTATTCCCATGATCTTTTCGTCGGGGTGCATTCAAAAAGAACTTTCCGAAGAAGAGAGGATTGAACTGGCAAATGAAATTTGTGAAAACAAGCTAATACTTGACTCACACATTGATTGGCCTGAGAGTGTTTATAATACACCAAGGAATATTGCTGAAGAAAATGAGATCGGTGACTTCGACCTGGTCAGAGCCAGAAAAGGGGGCTTGAATGCAGTTTTGTCTGTTCTTTATATTGACCCGGACCTCGATGTTGAGGAAGGACGCGTCGTTTTCGACTCGCTTTACAATATTGTAGGAACCTATTTAATGGGGTATCCGAATCGTTTTGCTGGTGCAATCAATCCGGATGATATAAGAAGAAATTTTAAGAATAAGCTGTTATCAACCCCTGTCTGTCTTGAAAACGGATCGATAATTGGGGCTCAATTGGAATATATTAAGCATCTCAAAGACCTGGGAATCGTTTATATCACATTAAATCACAACAAATCAAATCAGATCAGTGATGCAAATGTAGATAGTAACCGTCCCTGGGATGGTCTAAGCCCTTTTGGCGAAAAAGTAATAGATGAAATGAATCGTCAGGGAATAATAATTGATATTTCCCATTCATCTGACAATACAGTTAATCAGGTATTGGAGATATCAAAAGCACCCATTATTGCTACTCACTCATCTTGCAGGCATTTTACACCGGATTATGAACGAAATCTTTCTGATGAATTAATAGAAAAAATTGCGGACAAAGAAGGAATAGTAATGATAGCTTTAGGATCCTTCTTCCTGGATTCCATCTGCTGTAAAAACACCAATTATCTTCTAAATTATCTCGATTCTATTGGAGTTAGCTATAAAGATCCAGAGGGTATGAATTTTATTCAAAGTTTTATGCAGAATAATAAAATGCGTGCTGAATCTCACCAGGTAGTTGATCACATTGACCATGTTGTTGAGATTGCCGGAATAGATCATGTTGGAATCGGTTCGGACTACGATGGCATTGGACCTTCCCAACCTATCGGGCTGCCGGATGTGTCAAGTTATCCTGTTGTGGTTAACGAATTATTAAAACGTGGATACTCTGAAAAAGAGATCGAAAAAATCCTGTCAAAGAATTTCTTTAGGGTTTGGGATGAAGTAGTTGAGGTAGCAAATGGAATGAATTAAAAGGCCAGACCGGGCTCAGCAACAAGAAGTGAGATAAAGCCATCAAAGGACTGACCAAAAACAAACTTGCGAAAGTGGAAAAAACCGATGCCGGCTTGACTGTCTCGCTGGTATAACTTTCATAAATAGTATCAATGAGGCCTCCACCATCCGGTTGGGGCTTTTTTTGTCACCTGGTTTGTCACTTGGTTGTCCCTGATAATCATAATTGATTTTGGTTCTAATTTGTCCTAACTTGCTGTAATTAAACAACACGTATCACAATAAAGCACAGTCCTAATGTTAGATTTAGAAGAACGAAAAAGTATTCTTGATGCAGAAGTAACCAACTTAACAGGCAAAGGATGGGCTATAGAGCACAGGACTGAAACTACATGTTTACTAGTAAAACAGAATGACTTATTGGGGTGTCTATCTATATTTGGATCTTTGTTAACATTGGTCCCATATGTTCAAGTGCCCATAAAAACGCGCAGTATTGAAGTAAAACCAGATGGAGAATTAATACGTCACTAGCCTAATATCCTTTGGATTGTCCCCTTTGTGTCCCTGTCTTGAGATTTACAGTTCTACAACTCAATCACAACATTTGAGTTACCACCGGATCATCTCATGTTTCCCGCAGATGAAACCTGAACGAAAAGCTGTGGAGCTGACCGAAGAGGAAAAGCAGGTTCTGAACCTTCTGAAAGAAAACTCACCCATTGACCTGAATGAGTTAAAAGGCCAGACCGGCCTCAGCAACAAGAAGTGGGACAAAGCCATCAAAGGGCTTACCAAAAACAAACTTGCTAAAGTAGAAAAAACCGATGCCGGTTTGACTGTCTCGCTGGTATAACTTTCATAAATAGTTCCTATTAGGCCTCCACCTTCCGGTTGGGGCTTTTTTGTCATCTATTTGTCTCTTGTTGTCTACGTGCTATGTATTAGTCAATCCAATAGTTATTGACTATGAGATATAATATTGTAACTTTATTTCATTAAAACTTTCAATTTGCAATAACCCTCTACTTGTGGTTGACTAACCAATAGCTGCGAAGATAATACCCCATGATGACATTAGAAGAAAGAACAAAGATACTTGATGCAGAAGTATCCAACTTTACAGGCAGAGGATAGACTATAGAGCACAGGACTGAAACTACATGTTTACTAGTAAAACAGAATGACTTATTGGGGTGTCTATCTATATTTGGATCTTTGGTAGCATTGGTCCTAGTTAATGCTTTGGCTTAATTTTATAGAAACAGAAAATCTTTCAATATGGCCAAAGTACTTATTGCTTCGTTTTCTCAGACAGGTTCTACAAAAAAGGTAGCAGATCTGATTGCAAAAGGACTACAAACCTCTAATTGGGAGATAGCGCATTTCAACATCTCAAGGAGTGCTCTCCCGAAAATTGAAGACTATGACATAATAGGAATAGGATCTCCAACCTATTTTTTCAGACCCCCTTTCATTGTGATAGATTTCGTAAAGAGACTTGAAGGTCTAAAGAACAAATCTTCCTTTGTATTTATATCTCATGGTACTCATTCTGGAGACTGTGGAAATTGGATACGCCGTACGCTTATAAGGAAAGGTTCCAAGGACCTCGGATATTTCAAAAGCTTCGGAAGAGACTATTGGTTAGGGTACATAAAAAGAGGTGTTTTATTCTCACCAGATTCTCCTTCAAAGGACGAATTGGCATCTGCCGAAGAATTTGGAAAAGCACTAATCATAAGATATAATGATCCAAAACCAGACGTGGAAACATTCGACCAATCAACACCAGCAATTTATGGAATCGAAAGGATGCTTGTAGCCAGACCCTTTGCAAAACTCATGTATAGTAAGACCTTTACTGCAAATAGCAGATGTAACACTTGTGGAATTTGCATCGAAAACTGCCCCATAAACAACATCTCAGCAAAGAAAAATGGAAAACCAAAATGGAATTCTAACTGTATTCTTTGTGCAACATGTGAGTTAATTTGCCCAAAAGATGCAGTTCATTCCGCATTTGATTGGATGATATTTGCACCTTTTATGAACTATAATATCAAGAAATCAAAAAAGAAACAGATACCCTATGCAACAGTAGAACATAGGGAAGGGAAAACACATGTGATCTAAGATTTCACAGAAATCACTTTAATGCAGTCGATAACAATGAACAATTCCATTTGTCATGTCATACTTTTTGCGCCCCAAATTCAGTCAGATCCAACCAAACAGGGCTCAGCAACAAGAAGTGGGATAAAGCCATAAATGGACTCAATCAATTGGTTGGGGCTTTTTTTGTCACAAGGTTGTCCCAGTGGAATACCCTTCTATTTTTCGGACTTTCTCTTCTTCTTCATAGCTCTCCATTCTTTATACCTTTCATTAAAACAGGCAACGTCAAAGTATGAGGCCCGGTCTGAATTCGAAGAGTTTGAGGTGCCAGCCGGGTCTACATTAGAAACCTCGCCTCTGTAAGTTCCCTGCCAATCTGTTGCACTCCATTTAAAATTCTCTGTTTTTGGGCAGGTGAGGGCTTCTTGATCCCCCGGATATACTGGGCCAGCAGGCTCTGGCTCATGCCGATCCGCTGGGAAAGTGCTTTGGCATTAATCACCTTATAGAAGTGAAAGAAGCTTTCCAAATCGTATTCAAAAATAATATCCGCTAAGTCATATTCAGTTCCCTCTTCTTCAAAAGTGAAGTTTATGGCTTCGAGTATATTGGTCTTCAACTCCTCATGTGTATCCCCTTCCGTAGCAATAAAATACTCCCCGTGATTAACAGTAGCACTATAACCTGCTTTTTCTTTCATCACTACTGCAGTCAGCTTCTTTGCTTTCATCTCTTTTCAACACCCTGAATAACTCACTATACTTTACCATCTCAAAGGTAATATATTAATTACTTCAGCGCAACTAAATACTGATACTACTTAACCCTTAATGTGATACTATTGATATTATCGGTCATATTATCTGCTCTTTTCCAATATTGGAAAGACCGGGTTTTTGTCACTTATTTGTACCTATTCAATAACATTTGACTTGGTTTGGGTTTTGGCGTAACTTTCTGTAATTAACCACAAATCACAACAGTTGTGAGACAAAACACCGCAATAATTCTTGTGATATTGTATCATCTTACCACCTCACTACTATTTGGGCAATCCTGGAAAAAACATATGATAGGTAATTACCACGGAGAAAACGCTGTAAACATATCAGATATTTATGGAGGACACCTTGAAAGATCTGCCGGAAGTCTTTTCATTCCTGAGTATCCCTGCAAACATAAGCATTACGTATCGTTCAGTATGGCCAGGATCACTCCGACGAGGTTTAAAACCAGTGCCCACAATAAAATGTGGTTTATAAGTACGATCCCAACCTTTAATAGTCCATTTGAAGATATTTCCTTTGGTGATAGCTATTGTGATGATATGTCATATAGTGGGGGATTGTTTTTCTCTTATCTGTACAATTCTTTTTATAAAATCTACCTGGGGGGTACCATTGGATATGAAAAGAATGAATGCACTATTGTTCCATTCCATTCTGCTAATGATAGTATCCTGGGTACATACACAGCCAGGGACTATATCATTGCTGCTGAAGCAAAATTCTATTATTCTATAAAGAAATCGTTCAGGTCTTATTCTGGAATTGGCATTGGAATAACCACCCGTAGCCATGGTTTCGAACAGAAATCCGGCGAGAACCTGTATAAAACAGAAGCAGTGCCTACATTTCATCTTAATTTTATGGGACTAAGGTTTGGAGATAGAATTGCCTTTTTCGTGGAGTTTGGAATTGGATATAAAGGGATCATCAATGCTGGTCTGTCTGTAGGGTTATAGAAAATATCCATAGTACATAAATATTTACTTGGTGAAAAAGGAAATTGAGACTTTATGCCCAAATGGGAACAGGAATAGTATCGTATACTTATGGAACTTACGGAGGTGTATCCAGTTCTACTTTTGGATTAGCATTTAAGGCTGGTTTAGAATATACTCCATCCAGGTTTATTGGTTTAGGAATCGATCTTCAAGTCAATTTAAACCCAAAATATAAAATTCCATTTCCATTTTTGATGCTCAAACTTGATCTCGGAATCCTTCGACCTCCTTCAAAATAGATATATTCCTTCGATAAGTCCTTCTTGTCCCTTAATTTAACCCAAAGAATGGGGCATGAACCGAGCTTGCGAGCTACATGCCTCCTATTATCTTCATTGGAGGTGACAAATTGGCTCCTCCATTTCGAGGATTCCACATTGATCAGTTTAGACAGGTTGAACTTTTGGGGACTCACTAAGTGATACCAGTCGTGGTGCCTGCATTAAAAAAATTG
>JBDLIU010000288.1:0-5733 GCA_039714715.1 Bacteroidota bacterium | reverse complement strand
TTCCCCGTTGCTGTCCACCTCCTTGACCTGCGATTGGAACCCTTCGATGCGGTATGGCCCTTCCGCAAAACTGCCCGGATTGTGATTCAGGAACTTGCTGTTGAAAAGTATCTCCATGGTATGACCGGTTCTTTCCCAAAGTTCATTAGAATTTGGTATTTATACAAGAGGATGCCAGGAAACGAGAGAATCTAACGAAAGATCTCCATGCTACACTGGTATTCTGAAGTTTATCTAAAATATCACATTTCGGCGAAGGATGGTCAACGCTATCGGTTTTTCCATACTTGAAAGAACACAATATAAGGATCACAGGCAAATCTTCAGGAAAAGCCCTCTAACATCTAGTGATGAATTATTATGGATGATTCAACCTGTTCAGATGTACGAACAACGAATATGAGCATGCCATCCGGTAAACTTGATATGTTCAGCGGAGCATTCGTCGTATGTAGTAAATCGACTGTCATGAGCGTTTTACCATGAATATCATATACAATCAGCTCACCTTCGATTGGAGTGTGACTCCTGAGGAACACCTCATCCTGTGCAGGGTTGGGCCACCAGGTAATGGGATTATCAATCCACAAATTTTCACCGGTTATTTTCCCATCCAGGGATACATTCACCGTCTTTTGGGTCCCCGATCCATCCCTGGCCTGGATCAATACAAGGATCTCATTCTGTGAAAGAGCCGATTTTAAAGATGCATTATTGATCGTGATAGTTCCCAAAGAATCAACATCAACAGCATATCCTCCATCATCGAGAACACTATATACCAGTGAGGTGTCAGTTGCCTCCTCAGGGTAGACAGCAACATCCAGGGTGATGTAGGTCTGGGAAGAATCGCCGGAGCATACAATATCCTCCAATTCAACTTCCATACCGGTAATAAAGTTGTATTTCCACAATTCAGAACCACTGAGATTATTGTTTGCCCCGAAATAGAGTACATCCTTCACGATACACATGGCATTGTAATTTACCTTCCCAAAAGGATTCAATCCCCGCAATGAACGGGTACCTTCCAGGGTTCCATCGGTTTGAAAGATCTCATTACCATGTCCATTATCAGCAGAGAAAAACATCAATCCATTGTGACTCTTCACCAGGTTGTTTATCCTCAAATCTCCTGCTGGATTGATATCCTTAATGAGCCAGGTCTGTTCGCTGGTCCCGTCACTGGAATATAACTCCAGTCCCGTTTGAGAATCGTACCCGGTAAATATGATCTTGTCTTCCAGTACATCTATCATGAAATGCGACTGAGATGTCCTGATTTCATTTCCCGGAAACTCAAAAACAACCCTGTAATCTGAACCTGTCATATCCACCGAGCAAAACTTTTTGGGTACTGTGCTCCAATATGAATCAAGCTCGAAGAAATAGAACCTGTTCCCAAATTTCTCCAGGCCATACAAAGGTTTATCAATATAAAAGAGGTTGGAAAACCTTGTTCCGTCAAACTTCCACACACCTGTCGTATCGAGCGGATAAGTGCCGAAATAGACCACTGAATCCTCATTGACCGGATTTCTATAATTGATGCCAAACGCCGAAGAAAACAGTGTATCCATATAGGTATGGGTCCCGTCTGTGACAAGAAAAATCTCAGGGTTTTCTAAAGAAGCCCTCACAAAGAGGGTTTCGTTGAACACAAAAGAGTATCCAAAAATGGAATCTGAAACAAGTGTAAGTTCAGAAGTGGTCTGGTCCGACATCTTGTAGAAAGTTGCTTCGAATCCCAACGTATCGGGGAACATGTACAGAAAGTCCTTTGTACTTATCAATGGATTATATGGAAAGAGCGATGAACGCCGGGGAGAAAACAGGTCCCCGCTGCTGTTCAGATCAACAACCAGGGAAGTTCCTTCACTGGTTCCATCTGATTTCCATAACTCGTAGCCGGTGGAGCCATCATTGGCCACAAAATAAAGTGTATCGTTAAAATTGACGAAGTAGCTCGGCTGACTTCCAACGGGACCAAGATTAATATCTGCCACCAGGTCCTCATTGTTCAAATCGTATGTAATGGTATCCTGTTCGGTTTGAAATATGCTCATGTCATAACAGATATGCCTGTAACCGCGATCAAGATCGATCCAGGTTGTATCTCTGCTCATGTTCACATCGATGCGCGCATTGGCATTGTTCATGACCGCAAAAACCAGGTGATTGTTCCGGAAAACAGGCTTCCTCCCACCCAGTTCAATTGCTCCCGTTCCTCCCAGTTGCCATACATGCTGCAACCTGCACTCAGCGTTGAATCTGGCAAAGAAGATGTCCTGGGTACCACGGGGAGATAAGTAGCTGCTATGCTCTTCAGAAATATTAAAGTCCTTCGCATTATTAAATGCTCCGAGTACCATAAATCCTCCTGAATCCTGAGGGATCAGACGTATATTATTTGCCAGATACTCCATGCCAAACAGTCTGTTCTCCATTGCCACACCATTTGTATCGACTGAATGACGCCACAATGCACCCTGCTTCTCTACAAGACAATGCAGCGTGCCGCAGGTATCAATGAGTATATTGCTTCTTTCAAAATGGTCCAGGATATTAAAAGGATCCGAGTTAGGAGCGTAGCGTATCACCTTATCCAGATTACATTCAGAATCGTATTTCGCCAGAAATCCGGTATATGCTGTGAGTGTATCAATCTTATTGCTGTAACCTACAGAAAAATAGCCCGTAAGATGAGCAGATAGGTATACATTCGATGCCGAATCAATCATCAGATCAATAATCCGGAAATCACCCGCAGTACCAGGTATCTGCTTCACGGTGAACACCTGCTGCTCCGTTATAAGTGATCCTTCGGATGAATATTTCTGAAGATAGAATAAAATGGGTGTATCCCAGGATCCCTTCCTCACCAGTACATAGAAATCTCCGTTCCCATTGGAATTTACCTGCGCATCTTCCGTTGAGAAAGATTTGGTAATCCTATACCATGAAAGGGCCAATGCAGAATCGTATTTGGCAATATAGGTTCCATTCTTGTTAATATCAGCAGTAACAACAGCCTCCCCGAAATCAATATCCACAGTAGGGTGAGGCTCATCGGCTATATATACGTTTCGGTTGGCATCCACATGATCCACATCATTTTGGGTATCCAGGATCCATCTGAACTCCTGGGCAATCGAATCGGGAGAAAGAACCATTATTATGGTCCATGACCAAAGGAGGGTTTTTTAGGGCTTTCATAATTGAAAAACGTCATTGGATTTGACACACTTTGGGTTTTTACGGTAGAAACAAGAACTTGTTTCAATCAGGGTAGAGAAATATCCAAATTTGACAAAGAACCAACGCTACTGGTTTTTCCACCCGGACCGCACAAAGAATAAATAATTGACAATAGTTACATAATTGCGTACATTAGTTAAAAACAATCATCAAAACCTTTTCTCTTTCCTGGAATTTATAGAACCCATTCATCTGACTATATAGCATGCCATCAATAACTATCGAGCAGTCCCATAACCTTCATGAGGTATTCTATGTGGGTTCATACCTGATCATGTTTGCCTTCCTTATCTATACAGCAGTAAAAAGAAAATATCCGCTCTATCCTTTTCTGCTGATCCTATTGTGTATGTCCTTATTTGCCATGATTGGAGGCAAATTGCTAAGTTATTCAATATCAGAATGGAAACAGATTATTCATGATCTGAAATTTCCTTACACTGATAAAAAAAGGTTATTTGGATACTTTTTGTTTGGTTTTCTTGGACTGGTCATTTCGAGGAAAGCATTGAAATACAATAAAGAAATCTATGATATTCTAGCCTACGCATGGCCTATCCGACTAATTGTGGCTCGAATGGGATGTCTTTTCGGGGGATGCTGCTATGGAATACCCACACAATCGGACTGGGGCATCCGATATGCCAATTCTTTCCCCGCCTTTCAAGATCAACTGCATTCCGGATTGGTTACATATGATTCCAGTCATTCACTTTTTGTTCATCCCACACAAGTGTATGAAATGGTGCTTGGAATGATCATTTTACTGCTTATTAGTCTGGTCAGACAGAAAAGATATTTTAAAAACAATCTAAGCCTCCTGATCTTATCAGTTGCAGTATATGGAGCCTTCAGATTCTTCATTGAGTTTCTGAGGATCAGGGGCGATATTATCCATGGTTTGAACAATACACAATGGGGAATTCTGATATTAATAGCCATATCAACGATTCTCATACTGATCACTGAGAATAGAGAAACATGGCATTCCAGGAAGTCATTTTATGCAGAACAAGCAAGATCAGCAAAATTATTTTTAAGCCTTGGAATAATGATTCTCATCCTGCTAGTGCTTCAATGGATGTCCCCGTTTGAACTAATCATTTGTTCTCTTATTCTGGTCTTTCTGGTCACTGGTATCATTTTTCAGATCATCCGTTTGAAATCAAGCCCTCAACATGTCAGGATTTCAGCGGTATTAATACTGATTTCCATTTTACTAATGGGTCAAAAGGCTGAAGTGGCCAGTGACACGCTACAAGTAATAAAGAACCATATATCGATCGGATTTGGAGGTATGTTTGGACGGGAAGAAAAAATGTGCGGAGGGTATGACGAATATCAAGCCATCGGTGCAGAAATAGGGTATTCATTTACCGATCAAAAGAATTATAACCATTTCATTGCTACTGAATTTTATCGTATGAATTTTGATAACGAAGCTAACTTTGGCATAAGTCCATATTACGAATTTCGTGGGAGGAATTTAGGATTGGGTGCTGGTATAAATTATAGTCCCTACTATTCATCTTTAAAGGGAGCAGATTTCTTGCCGAGAGTGAATCTACGAATAGGCAGCCAGGATAAATTTTTTATCGATGGCAGGTTCAGTAATCATTTGCCATCAGGGCTGCCACATTTTCAGGCCGGAATAGGATTCAGAGTTGGCCCTAATACTCCCTTTCAAAATAAGAATATCCTGAGGATAGGAATTTCTGAAGCTGGTTTTTATTTGAATCCAAGACTAAATATCGAGAACCAAATTATTTTTGAACCATTTTTTGCATTTGGCAGCTCGGAAAACTACCAGTTGGGCGTACGTTTTTTTGTTTTAATTGATTAGTCTTTCAACGAGGATTTATCGAAAATACTTTCCAATCCAACATAAAGAAACAAAATTACCTGGCCTAAATCCATTTAATCTCCTCCATGCTCACCATACTCGGACCGGCTAAAACCAAATGAAATTAGCAATAATCTTTAAACATATTTAAATACTGTGCAGTTAGATTTGGATAATTGATTAGATATTTAGATATTTGTCTAAATATAGAATTATCATGAACCGTGTATTTAAAGCATTAAATGATCCAATAAGACGTGAAATTCTTGACCTGTTGAAAGAAACGGATATGAATGCTGGCGAGATAGCTGACAACTTCAATATTACAAAACCAAGTATATCCCACCATTTAGATCTACTCAAACAAGCAGATTTGGTAGTAAGTGAAAAAAATGGACAATACGTTAATTATAGTTTAAATAAGACGGTTGTTGAAGATATAATTCAATGGTTAATGACTATTAGTCATAATAAAGAATAGAATCATGAAAATCAAAAAATTCATAAAAAGAGAAGTAATTAATTGGCTCATTATTTTGTTACCCTTTATTTATATTCTATTGGTTTACGATAGATTGCCCCGGTTCGCACCATTTCAAATGGATAACGAACAAATAATATATTACAATTTA
>JBDLIU010000287.1:0-5755 GCA_039714715.1 Bacteroidota bacterium | reverse complement strand
ATTTCTACAGAACCATAGGCAATGATTGATTTTTCAACCATATCAATACCTTCTCCAATTCTCATTAATCCCTGAGTAAAGATTGAGGCAACAGGTCCTCTTGTATTTTTAGTTACTTCCTTTGCAGCTTCAACACCACCAGAAGCCAGTGCATCTTCTACGTTATTTAATAATTTTTTCGTGTTGGTTGTAGCAAGATTAAGTGTAATAATACGCTCAATCGAGATGGCCAATCCAATGATAAGACATAAAAGAACAGCGCCCATAAATTCCCATCCTCCTTCGATAAACTTCTTTTTTACCTGCTGATGGAATGTGGCATCAGTTTCTAGTGGCTCAAGTGTTTCTGCCTGAACCTCTTCTATAGGAGCTTCTTCAGCTGGCTCTTCAATAGCTGCTTCTTCCGCTACTTCAGTAGTGTCGGCTTCAGCATTTTCTACATCTGCTGCTGTTTCCGTTTCTTCCTGCGCTATTGCATTCATTGAAACTCCAATGGTCAAAGACCCAAACAACATTAAGAAAGCAAATAATCGTTTCATAATCTAAATATTAAGGTAATTTTTGATAATTATATAATTCAACATTTTTAAAAAGTCACATTTAGTTGAGGTAACTATGTAGGGATTACTTACATGATCCCTAAGAGAGTGATCCAACAATAGCTTCAGCATCTCGCTTTGCTCGTCAGATTTCTCAACCTCAAGATAAAGAAGCAAGCTTCTTATCTTTCGCTTTTCAAAATCTCTTTTGATGCTGAAAAGCTATTGCGGAGAGGAAGGGATTCGAACCCCCGGTACCCTTGTGGGGCACACTCACTTTCCAGGCGAGCACCTTCGACCACTCGGTCACCTCTCCGGGTTGGATTTCCTCCTCTAACCGCACAAAGAAATTATAAATCTTTGCGTTATGCAAATATATGCTTGAAATATATGAAACTATCAAAATTATTGGAGATTTGTTCGTGTCATCTCACCGCTAACAGGCAAAATCAAGCATTCAATTGTACTTTCATAAGATAAGTTTTTACCAAGGGTAAACATTAATTTTGTAATAGCTGCTTCAGTTGTTAAATCAAAGCCATTAATCACCCCGATTTTGTCTAACATTTCACTCGTTTTATACCTGCCTTGCGTTACTCTCCCTCCCATACATTGCGATACATTAAGCACTATAACGCCTCTGTCAATCGTCTCTTTTAGTAAATCAATAAACCATTTTTCAGACATCACATTGCCAGAACCATAGGTTTCAAGTACTACACCCTTGATACATAAATTTCTAAGAACCGGTTCCAGGCTTTCTTTGCAAATCCCCGGAAATAGTTTAACGATTGTTACATTATTATCAAACCGGACTTCATTTGTAAGCCTGATTCCTGAACCAGGTTTGTGAATATAAGCATAATGATACTCGATTTCGATGCCGGAATCGGCTAAAGCCGGGTAATTAGCTGAATTAAACGCATGAAATTTATCACTCTGAACCTTTTGAGATCTGTTTCCCCTAAGAAGTTTATTATTAAAGTAAATGCAAACCTCAGGTACGGCAGCATCTCCTTTTTCGTTTTTCGCAGATGCAATTTCCAATGCTGTAACCAGGTTTTCCAATGCATCAGTTCTTATAGATGTGATCGGTAATTGTGCTCCTGTAAGTATTACCGGTTTAGATAGTCCTTCCAGGATAAAACTCAACGCAGAAGCAGTAAATGCCATGGTATCAGTACCATGAATTATAACAAATCCATCGTGATCATCATAAAACTTATTAATTATTTCAGCCAGGCCATTCCATTGTACCGGCAATATATCAGAAGAGTCAATAGGATTATTAAACGCAACAATGGTTACTTCAAGTGAAAACTTACCTAATACCGGTGCTTGCGAAAGCAGATCACTGAAATCAATGGGCACTAAAGTGCCATTTTCATCGTGACCCATCCCCAGTGTTCCTCCGGTATAGATTAGTAATATTTTTGCTTCGGCCGTATCCGGTGCAGCAGTATCCAGGGTAATTATCTTATAGTTATTTGCTTCAGACATTAAATTACAGGTTTGAATAGTTGAACTGCGTTGGCAGATGTAATCCTTCCAACCTCACTAGCATCCATTCTTTTAACAGAAGCTATCTTCTCACACACATTGATAATATAGGACGGCTCATTCCTCTTCCCTCTATAAGGCACAGGTGCTAAATATGGACTATCCGTTTCAAGTAAGATCTGTTCCGAAGCTGTTTCCTCGAGAACATTTTCCAGCCCTCCATTTTTAAACGTAGCAACACCTCCTATCCCTAATTTAAAACCCATAGATGTGATTTGCGTTGCTTGCTCAATTGTACCGGTGAAACAATGAAATACTCCCCTTAGCTTATCATGCTGCAGAGGTTTAATTAATTCAATGGTTTCGTCAATAGAATCCCGGCAATGTATTACAAAAGGTAACTCATGTTTAATCGCCAGTTCCAGTTGAATTTTAAGTGCCTCCTGCTGCTCCTGCCAGTATGTTTGGTCCCAATACAGGTCTGTACCTATCTCTCCTACTGCTGAAAATCCGCCTTTATTAAGCCACTCCTCAACCAGATAAAGCTCTTTCTCAAAACCTTTCTTCACAGATGTAGGGTGCAAACCCATCATGGGAATACAATATCCGGGATATTTCTCCGACACCTCCAACATATCATCTATTGAAGTGTGATCTATGTTAGGCATATAAATAGCCTCTACTCCTTCTTCCCTGGCGCGCTCAATGGTATCCTCCAAATCTGAATCAAATTGATTCAAATAAATATGCGCATGTGAATCGACCAACTGCATAGCGCAAAAATGGTAATTTAAGCTGAAACTTCGGCTACGCTCAGTTTAAAAGTCGGAAGTCGGAAGATTTTCTTCAGCCTTCGTTCTTTGGTCTTTTATCTTCTTGCAGTGAGCTTGTCGAATTGCATTACTTTTGCAGCATGGCAGATACTAAGCTATACGATAATTTCGGCAGACCGATGGAATACATGCGCCTGGCAGTTACAGACCGATGTAACCTGCGCTGTTTCTATTGCATGCCTCCTGAAGGCGTAGAATTTGTTCCAAGAAAAGACCTGTTGTCTTATGAGGATATGCTGAGGTTAACCAGGATTATGGTTGAAATGGGTGTGAATAAAGTCAGGATTACCGGTGGTGAACCCTTTGTGAGAAAAAACATGTATGGTTTTCTCAAGCGTCTGGCTAAAATCGAAGGATTAGAGAAAATCAACATTACTACTAATGGTGCTGTAGCCAACAGGCACATTCCATTCCTAAAGGATATTGGTATCGATTCAATAAACCTAAGTCTTGATACGCTGGATAGGGCTAAATATAAAGAGATAACACATCGGGATTTTTTTAATCAAGCTATGTCTACTTATAAGGCTGTACTCGATGCCGGCATGAAGCTTAAAGTTAATATGGTGGTAATGGCTGATAAGAATATAGATGATATTACTCCTATGGCCATGCTTACCAAAGAAGACCCTGTGGCCATCCGTTATATCGAAGAGATGCCATTTAATGGTGTGGGTGGCAGAGATGTGGCTAGTATGCCTCATGATCAGATATTAAATCACCTGCAGTCAAACCTGCCCCCCCTCACCAGAATTCAGGATGAAGAAAATAGCACTTCGGCTAACTATTCAATTGAAGGGCACAAAGGAACTGTGGGGGTAATTGCAGGGTGGTCAAGAACTTTCTGCAACAGTTGCAATCGAATAAGGGTAACAGCAACCGGACAAATGATTAATTGTTTATATGACAAAGGTTCACTAGACCTTAAACATATGCTTAGCGATGGATCGTCAGATGCAATGATCAAAGATGCCATAGCAATTGCTTACAAGAAAAAATTTAAAAATGGACTTGAGGCAGAAAAACAAAGATTCGCTAATATTACAGAATCTATGTCCAGGATTGGGGGATAATGAATTAAGAAATGTTTTTATTTAACTCTTGATTCTGTATTTTTTATATATTATTTAGTTCATTATGTTTATTAAGAAAGAGATTATTCTATTAGTTGTTTTAATCAATCTTACAAGCATAACATATGCTCGAAATTTAGAAGATGGCCTATATGAAACATTTCAATTAGGTGAACTACTTATCAGATCAGATCTGCAAGTATTTAATCGTTATGGTGGGTCAGTCTATCACTCTCCAAACTATAATAATGAGTTTTGTGGTTGCGATTTAGCATCTGGTGTTTATTATTATGCAATTAGGAATACATGCTTCAAAGAAATTATCAAAGGCCCTTTAAGCATATTAAAATAATTACACGGTTATTTAATTCATATGTTATCCATACCCCTATATGCTGACTCTTGATGTTACCTTCTACATTGTTTATCACAAACTATTTTTGTGAATATCCTAATGAAGTAAGAATGATAAAACTAAGTATCCAGAGAGTCCGGATACAGTATTTATTGTGGAAATGTAAATAAGCTAGTTTTATAATATCATTAATAATTATTATAACTATCCTTTATTATTTCACTACTTTCGTTGGACCTTATTTTGAGGAAAAGCACTTTATATTATTGGATTTTTCAAAATACTATTAAGTTTTCATAAAAAATGCTAAAAAACATATTTGATAAAATACTTGGAAGGAAGAAGCATGAATTCAAGCGGCATGATTTGATCAATATGCTTATCGATCACTTTTTATATAAAAGATATTTGGAAATAGGTGTAGACAAAAGTGCCAACTTTACCAGTATTAGATGCGAGAGTAAAACTTCTGTAGACCCGGCTGAAGGATTATATGCTCATGCTAAACCAACCTACCAAATTACTTCAGATGAATTTTTCCGAAATGTAGCCCCTACTTTGGAAAAATTTGACATTATATTTATTGATGGCTTGCACCATCATAAACAAGTTAATCGAGATATTGAAAACTCATTAAAGTATCTAAATGAAAATGGAAGCATAGTTTTACATGACTGTAATCCAGCCAAAGAAATACACCAGTCAGTTCCAAGGAAATCAACCCTGTGGAATGGTGACGTATGGAAATCTATTGTTGAATTTAGAAATACAAATAAGGAGTTGGGATGTTTAGTAATAGACACAGATTACGGTTTGGGATAGATGCATAAATCTATCCCTGTTTCTAAGGGCTTTAAGTATAAATTAACCTATAAAAGCTTGAAATGGAATCGAAAGAAATACCTGAATCTGGTAAATCCCGAAAAGTTTAATTTAAATCATATCCAGAATTAAATTTAAGACAAAGAATTTCTATGTCTAAGCTTATTTTCCATATAGGACCTCCAAAATGTGGATCGTCATCCATACAAGCTTTTTTCATGGAGAAAAGTCCATGTAAAGAAAAGGTGAAATTCATTTATTTAAATAGCTCAATTATAGGCCATTTTAATAAAGGAAATCTGAATCCTGAAAATGACACAAAATTTAACCATTTTATTAAGAAACTTGAGAAGGCTCTTAATAGATATGATGCCGTAATTTTAAGCAACGAATTTTTTTTTGAATGCCATACCTCCATAAGGAATATTTCCAAATTCAGTTCTTCAAAAACTATTAAGATTGTTGGATACTCAAGAAAACAATCTGATTTTCTTTTGTCCTCTTTCTCTCAATGGGAATTTAGAGAATTAAGAACAAAAGATTCGATCTTAATGGTACTAAAACAACACGGCATTAATGCTGCAATTTTTTGGGGAGCCGAGGCCTTTCTAATCGCAGCTATTCTTTCAGATT
>JBDLIU010000286.1:0-5766 GCA_039714715.1 Bacteroidota bacterium | reverse complement strand
ATCCTGATTACTGAATACAGTATTATAAGTACCTTTTGCTTCCCATCTTTTAGTGGTGTATGCCACATGTGCACGAGTGTTAAACTGCCTCAAATTATTGGCTTTAGTTATGTTATAGCCAAGATCAATATTGGCACTGACCTTATCCCAGAAACTATCTTTGACAGGTCGAATCTCAACAATATCAATTAATGCAGTTGATGTAATTTGCCCATCGTTAATAATAGCCTCATTTCCTTCAGAGTTTAATGTTCCATTAAACCTTCTACCGTCTGAAAGAGTGATAAGGTATGATTGTTGTGATTTCATTTTTTTTACTTTATCCCACTCAATCATAAAATCACTATCACTATAAGCCGTCTCAATACTAATTATACCTTTCTCCATTTTCTTAATCTCACCTATAGTTAATTCCCCATTACTATATGTTAGCGTATCAGTCTGAGCATACACTTTACCTATGAATAAAAACACTAGAGTCAAAAGGTAAATAACTTTGATATTAATTCTTAAATTCATGATATTTAAAAGATAAATAGTCCTATTGTGATTTGATCTGCAATTTTACAAAAGATAAATCTCAATTCAATAAATCAATTTATGTTCTTGCATTTATTGAAAGTAAACTAACTAGTAATAGTTATTATTATGGAGTAATAACCATATGTCATTTGTACTTTTTACAAGAAATTGACGTTTATTAGTTTTTAATTAAAATAATCAATGATTAGAACATTATTAGTTTTTCTAATCTCTCATTCTGTTTTTGCACAAAATCTTTTAAGTAATGGAGGTTTTGAAAAATATAAAGTGTGCCCTAAGGCCTATTTAATAAATAATGAGTACTCAGTACTTATAGGATGGGAATCACCTGATGAAGGAACTCCAGATTATTATAATAGATGTGGCGAAGGGGATGCAAAGGTGCCTCAAACCTGGGCGGGGAGGCAGTATCCATTTAATGGTGATGGTTTTGCAGGATTATATGTTTGGGGGAAGTCTGGTTATCGGGAATATCTTCAAGCAGAACTGATTACTAAACCCCTTAGTGAATTAGACTATGGGATTAGAATAACCTATGCACTTGCCAATAACTCACCTTTCGCGTGTGATTGGCTATGTATAAGAATTCTTGACGAGACAGGTGGCATAATCAGCACTTTAAGCAACTATGAAGTAATTGAAACGAATCCAGTGTCAGGTTGGATAACAGCTCTATTTAAGTATAAAGCAAATGGTAATGAGAATTATCTGATTATTGGAAACTATCATAATCAAGGAGAAATAGAATTGATAGAGGTGCCGAGATCTTATAGAGAGCCAATGCTGGTAAATAGATCTTATTATTTTATTGATAATGCAAGCTTTCAGCTATTTAAAGAAGAATCCTTTCTTGATATACAAGCTGATATTCCAGTAGTACTTGAGTTCGTCTATTTTGATTTTGATGAAAGCGTAATCCGTTCGAATTCATTTAGTCAACTTGACAAACTTGCCGAATATATTCAGAATAGGCCAAACGAAAAGTATGATATTATTGGCCATACGGACAATACTGGTAGTAATAATTATAATATGAAATTATCATTAGACAGGGCCAAAGCAGTTGTAGCTTATCTAGTTAACAAAGGGGTAGATAAGAGACAACTTCATGCAATTGGAAAGGGAGCACATGAGCCAATTGCATTGAATAAAACTACTCAAGGGCGAGAATTAAATAGGCGTGTTACATTTACATTGCTTTCACAATGAAATATAGGTTTGGGTGCAATTTTCAATAGTAAAACCAAAGCCTTACTGCCATTATTGAAACGGCTATCAGCAGGAATCGCTTGATCCATTTATCTCCCTTATCTACTGACCAGCGACTGGCTACCCAGGCTCCGGTCATGTTGCCTATTGATAATACGAGGCCATATAACCAATTAACTTCATCTTCAAGAATAAAAATAATAAGGGCTGCAATGGTGTAAATAAAGATCACGAAGACTTTAATACTATTTGCTTTCACCAGGCTTATTCTATTGATATAGGAAAGACTTCCAAGCGCAATAAAACCAACGCCTGCCTGGATAAACCCACCATAAATACCCACAAAGAAGAATGCAATAACGCCCATAACCTGTTTTGCCGGGCTCAAGTCTTCATTAGTACCATTAGCCTTTTTTGTGGGATTAAAAACAGTTAGTAATACTACTCCTACCATTACAAGGGCTATAATTTGCTTGAATGTTTTATCGTCTAGTTCTACCGAGAATTTGGCACCTATTATTGCCCCAATCAGTGCAGATATACTCACCCAAAGACTGTATGGGAACACAAAAACACCTTTACTTTTAAATCCAGCTATTCCTGATATATTTTGGAAAAATAACGCAACTCTGTTAGTGCCATTGGCCGTAGAAGGAGGGAGCCCAAGGAAGATCATGGTTGGCAGGGTAAGAAGTGAACCTCCGCCAGCCACAGTATTAATAAATCCTGCGATAACACCAACAGGTATCAGGATTAGAAGCTTAAAATATTCTTCCATTCAGACCGGGTTCTTTAAAAAGTATGCTAAGATATGAATAGACTTGCTATTATAGAACTCTCTCTACATCAAAGGACTCGAGGTAGTCGGCTACTTTTCTCACCATCAGGCCGCCTAAGGCTCCATCAACAACGCGATGATCATAAGAATGGGAGAGGTACATCTTATGTCGAATGCCAATGGCATCTCCCTGTGGCGTTTCAATTACTGCAGGTTTCTTAACGATAGCACCCAGTGCCATGATGGCTACCTGAGGTTGCATAATGATAGGCGTACCCATCAAATTACCAAATGAGCCGACATTAGAAATAGTAAATGTACCACCTGCCAGTTCATCCGGCACTAATTTGTTGTCACGAGCTCGAATAGCCAGGTCATTCACTTTCTTGGCCAGTCCGGTTAGGTTGTATTGATCGGCATTGTGTACTACCGGTACTATCAGGTTACCTGCAGGTAGTGCTACTGCCATTCCTATATTGATATCTCTATGACGCACAATATTATCGCCATCAACAGAAACATTGATCATAGGGTAATCCTTAATAGCGTGAATTACTGCCTCCATAAAAATTGGCGTAAAAGTCAGTTTTTCATTTTCACGAGCTTCAAATTCCTTTTTAACCTTATTCCTCCAGTTAACAATGTTGGTTACATCGGCTTCAACTACAGAGGTAACATGGGGTGATGTATGCTTCGATACTACCATTCGCTCGGCAATCATTTTACGCATACGATCCATTTCAATGATCTCATCTCCTGCGCTAGTGATAACTTCTGCAGAAGAGGTTTGTATTGGAGCAGAAGAAACTTGTTTTGGAGGAGCCTGAACAGCTTCAGCAACTGGCTTGGATACGGATTCAACAGCTGGTCTGGGTGCAGGTTCTGGAGCAGTTTCAATAACAGGAGCCCCTGATCTTTGTTTTACATATGCAAGAATATCCTTTTTTGTAACACGACCTTCTTTACCTGTTCCAGGAACAGTTTCAAGTTCTGCCATAGGGATATTTTCCTGTCGCGATATATTAAGAACCAACGGAGAATAAAATCTTCCACCGATCGGTTTCTCCAGTTTGGTGGCAGCAGCAGCATTTTCGGATTCTACTGTAACTAACTCAGGTTTAGGTTCGGGTACAGGTTCTTCCCTGGTAATAGTAGGGGCGCCATTGCTGCCAACAGACTCTTCCGCTTCTGTTGTAATGATGGCAATAGGTTGTCCGACCGGAATTACGTCACCTTCTTTTGCTAAAATTTCTGTTAATATGCCTCCGTGAGTAGTTGGAACTTCTGTATCTACTTTATCAGTTGCCACTTCAAGAACTGATTCGTCTTGTTCGATTTCTTCACCTTCTTTCTTTAACCATGAAAGTATGGTTGCCTCCATAATACTTTCACCCATTTTAGGCATTACTAACTCTACTTTAGCCATAACCTTTAGTTTAATAGTTTAAATATTCTAAGGATTCTGTCAATCATCAGAATCACTGATAACCGTTAGTTTTCGTCATCAAAATTACGAATTTGAACGCTTTTTCAGGCCTATTTACTCAAAATTCTCCAAAGCATTCCAAGGCTGTATAATGCTGTCATTTTTATGTTAAAGACACGGTCTTTGAAGAGTTTCAGTTGTTTTGTTAAGACCTCATCTCCATAAGCTACAGCTATCCAGATCGTGCCAACAGGCTTTTCATCAGTTCCTCCGGCCGGACCGGCAATTCCTGACGTAGATATTGCGTAATCAACATTAAGTCTATTCTTTGCACCTTTAGCCATCTCAATAATGGTTTCTTCACTCACAGCACCATAATTTTCTAGTGTTTGAGGATTAACGCTTAACTGGGCTTCCTTTATTTCATTTGAATAAGCAATAATACTTCCCTTAAAATAGTCGGAACTGCCAGGTACACTGGTAATAAGATGGGCAAGGAATCCTCCGGAGCAGCTCTCAGCAGTAGCAAGCGTTTCACCTTGCTCTTTGAGTAAATCACCAATCAATTCTTCAATCTTTGTATCTCCGTATCCGTAGATATAGTTTTCCGCATAAGGTAATAGTTCAGCAACCTGCTCATCCATCATCTTATTGAGCTGAGCCTTATCTTTTCCGGTTGATGTTAACCTTAGTTTGACTTGTCCCAATGTTGGCAAATAGGCCAGACCAATGTTGTTGGGCAGGTTTTGTTCCCAAGGAGCGATTTTATTGGCTAACCAGGACTCCCCAATACCAATAGTTTTGATAATCCTGTGTACAACAATTGGCAGATGGTATTTATCCCTGAGTTTTGGGATAACCTGATTGGTCATCATGGCTTTCATCTCGCCAGGAACTCCCGGCATTGAAACGAATACCCGGCCATTATCTTCAATCCACATACCAGGTGCCGTGCCTATTGAATTACTTATATAATCAGAATTAGCCGGCAAATTAGTTTGGATGATATTATTTTGAGTCAGCTCTTTGTTAATTGACTTAAAGAGTGCTTTTAATTCAGCTAGTGCTCCGGGATTTGATTCTAGTGGCACATCAAAATATTTAGCCAGGCATGGTTTTGTCAGGTCATCAGCAGTAGGGCCAAGGCCACCGGTAATTAAAATAATATCTGCTCTGTCTTCTCCATCTTTTAAACCTTTTAGAATGTCTGGTTCATTATCCCCAACAGTTGCTTTATGTACAAGCTTAAACCCATAAGAATCCAGCTGATCGGCCATCCAGTGGGAATTCGTATCCAATGTCTGACCATAAAGAATTTCATCTCCTATTGCTAAAAGGGCTACTTTAACCGCTTTGTTCATTGTTTCTCCTGATGATTACAGATTGTTTTACTAACTTCTTTTCCGGTGCCGAGGCAAATTTTACACTTACCTGATATTTCTTTCTCACCGCTACAAACCGGGCAAACTATATAACCTTTAGAATTGCATATTTCGCAGCTGCTATACATTTTTTCTCCAAACTGATTTAGTGTAATCTTTACCCCGTTACCTATACAATTTGGACATAATAAATGGCCATGTCCTTTACAGTTATAACAAACATCAACAGTATGGCCTAGGCCGTTACAGTTGTCGCAGACCTTGTACCGGTAACCACTTAAATTACAATATTCACATGATTTTATTTCCTCAAATTGCTCATCAATCATATTTTTTAAAGTGAGGGCATCATCATAATAATCGCCTCCCTGTCCGGCAAGCTCTATATATTTTTCAACAAAATTTCTTGCATTCTGATTTTGATGGAT
>JBDLIU010000285.1:0-5781 GCA_039714715.1 Bacteroidota bacterium | reverse complement strand
TTTATAAAACAGGTCTTCGATTCATGCTGAACTGTAAAATAGCCAACATTCATACTGGTAACATTATGGAAGAAATGCGAGCCTGAAGATGCATCTAGTGGAGAGTCATCCAGGCTTGTTTCTACAATCACTGTGGCATTGGATATCTGGTACCAGTTAACCGGGATACCAATGAATTTATCACGGGTTCCCCAACGGCCAGGACCTATTAAAACATACTCCCTATCCTGCTCAACCATTGATTTATTAAGCTCCTCCATCTCAGCAGCAATTTCTTCTGTCTTCGTTTTGTCAAATTTATTATTATCAACAAAAACTATATCATGAATATTTTCGATTGTTCCATTACCCATGCCCTTTTCTGTATAGAGTACCATATCTTTTTTATCAATTTTAGACATGTTGATTTCACAGTCATTACTGGAACTGATAAGTGGCTTTATCTGTAATATGTAAAAAGAAGCTCTTCCTTTTTTGTCCTTATTGAGGTCTATGGCATATTCTATCTCTATTGGTGTTCCCATGGCATCTCTTCCCAGTTTCAGGATAAGATCTATCGCCTTGGCCATAGGAATGTAATCGTATTTTAAAATATTGGCAAAATTAGTTATCCGAGGTCCTCGTTGTGTAATACCAGGATGCATTGAGTCACTATCAGGATTATAAACGGATACGGAATGATTCAATGTACCATGTTTCTCAGCCAGGTAGATTTCATCATAATTTAGAGCTGCTTCTTCGCCTTCGAGAAGGTTAAGGTGTTCACTATCGAGATTAATACTATAAAATTTTACCTGTGAGTTCTTAAACTGATCTTTTGACGAGTTAATTTCCATCTGAGGATATCGCGGTGAGAACCTGTAAGCTTTTTGTCCTTCAACAACATAACGGCCCAGGCCAACGGCAGCAACAGCAAAACCTTCTTCCGGTTTCATCCTTGCAAAGGGATAAAAGTTATATGATTGAGCAACACCACTTATGTGAGGGTAATAATGGTTATCATACTTATTCCCCACTACCTCCTGTATGACCACTGCCATGCGCTCATCATCAATATTATAGTTTATTGCCTTAATATAGCCTTTGGCGGTAGGAGAATAAACTGAAGCATATACCAGTTTTATTGCTTCCAATACATGCTGTAACCTAACCTCGAAGTCAATATGACTGTTGGGTAGCAGATAGGTCTCGAATATACCAGCGAAAGGCTGACCAATAGAATCTTCGAATAAGCCTGAACTTCTAACTGCCACAGGTTTCTCAATACTTATCAGCAGTTCTCTCAATTTCGAGGTAAGTTCTTCAGACAACTCTGAGGCCATAAACTTTTTCCTGATCTTTTGATATTTAGTCTCTTTTACAACAAACTCACCCAGGTCATTATGGCTTATAAATTGTTCAAATTCTTTGGTGCCAATGATGAGAGTTTTAGGTGTTCTGATAATAATATTAGGAAGCTCCTTTGTAAAATCGAAGTCGTGAATAAATGCATCAATAAAAGCAAGGCCTCTCCCTTTACCCCCAAGCGAACCATCAGCAAGAGAATAGATATACTCCTCAACTATTTCCATTCCAAGTTGATACGGAATTATATTGCCTGCCTCCTGCTCAGAACGATGCTCCTTAATTAAATCTAGAAGGTTTAATCGCATTGCATTAAGACTTTCATAATCACCAACTTTCTTAGGATTTATAATACTGGCAGCCTTTATTTCTCCTCTTGCCATTAACCACATTGAAAAATGGTCGCGTTTAGCATGATAGAGTAACGATTCATCAGGAATTGTTTTTAATTGCTCCTCAAACTCCATGATATTGGTAGCCCTTGAAAGCTCATGATTACTTTTATCCTTGAAAATAAAATCTCCAAAACCCAGGTAATTAGTAATAAAGTCATGGAAGTCTTTCAATAATTTCTTTGAGTTTTTAGCAATAAAATGAACTTTTCGCTTCCTGGCTACCTTCTTGTACGTGGTGTCAGATGATTGAATAATTGTAGGCAGGTTTTTATGGACCTTTCTTGTATAATCCATCAATTTTATTCCTGCATCTTCATCCATCTTGCCTTTGCGCATATATTTTACATCAGTAATCAGGCAAACCAGGTATTCATTATACTTATCAATAATTTCAACAGCATCCTCATAGTTTGTGGCAAGCACTATCTTGGGCCTTGCTCTCAATCTAAGCACTTTATATAAGGCGTCAGTTACAACGTCATCAATAATTCGCCTTGTCTGTTCCATTACCACCTTATATAAAAAAGTAAGATAACGAGAGTAGTAGTCCGGATTGTCTTCAACCAGTAAAATCACCCTGACCTTTCCAATAGTGGTATCGTTAGCTAAATTGATTTCATCCTCAAGTATCTTAATCATTGAAAAGAAAACATTAGCATTACCGTTCCAGGTAAAAATCCTGTCTGCGAAATAGTTCTTTTCGATAATATCCCGAAAATATGCCAGGTCTGTTGTGTTGTTTACAAGCAGGTATATCGGAATGTATGGGAATCTTTTTTTAATCTGAGTGCCTGCAACCAGGGGCATTCTCTTGTCCACCCCAACCATATATATAATAAGATCAAAGTGCTTGCTTCTTAAAATTTTCAATGCTTGTTCCATTGATGACACACCGGTTATCCGTGGAAAACTTGTAAGGTTCAGTTGTCCGTACTGTCCAAGCATATGCTCAGAAAATCTACCTTCACGATCTATAGCATAGGCATCATA
The DNA here is from genome assembly GCA_039714715.1 of Bacteroidota bacterium. Classification (GTDB taxonomy): domain Bacteria; phylum Bacteroidota; class Bacteroidia; order Cytophagales; family Cyclobacteriaceae; genus S012-113. Next base: position 3,052 of record JBDLIU010000285.1, on the reverse strand, counting down.
AAGGCTCGAAATAAGCAGTATCTCTTTAACGGTGAAGGGCATCAGGTCATGATAGACATCCCTGTTGTCAGTACTTTTATTGAGGAAACGCTGTAAGAATGCAAGGCTTATGCTGGACCCAATGGTATCTTCTCGACTTTTATCTTCAGAAACACTTTGCTCACGTTTATTAAATTGCCCCATAAAATAGGTTGTAAGAAGATGGGCAATAATTATCACAAATTGTTCTTTTTCAACCGAATGGTCACCGCCATGAAGAGGCTCAGAGGTGACATAACATAATTGTATATTACCCTTCTCACGATCGCTTACCCTGAATGACTTTTCAAAACAAACCTTACCATATTTCCTTCGTCTTGTTTTATATTCTTTCCTACGAAATAATATTCTAACCAAGCAGTCTCTACCATGTTGTCTGCTGGTTTGATTAATTAAGTCAACAATGGTTTTGATAGTTTCATCTTCACCTTTATTCGAAAGAATAATACTATTTACCTTATTGGCTAGCTTTAAATCTTCCAGATTACTTAATGATTGTATAATTTTTGAATCTTTAGACATACTGTAATTAAATCTGTGAAGGGTTTTCGTTAGTTATTTTTATAAATTTATAACTTTTACAATGAAGATAAGCTGTAAATCACATAAACAACGATTTAACTTAATTTGAAGACATGCCTCCATTTTATGATGATGACGGAACTGAAGTAAATCCGGATTTAGTACCAAAACCCGGCCTATGCCTTATCTGTGAAAAGGATAATGATCCTAACGAGTATATTGTTTGCCAATTAAATAGAAATGCCCAGAGAAATGATGATAAGTTTGAATGTTATGCGTTTGAAAACATTAATGATTGAACATAAAAGATTATGAATGATATTCGGTTAAGCATTCTCCTTCTGCTAATCATGCCACTCGCTGGCTTTAGTCAGAATATAGAATTTGGCGACACTCTTGATGCTAAGATATTCAATGCTGCCAGGGAAATAATGGATGAAGCGGAGACCTGTGCTCTAGTAACCCTCGACAATGAAGGCAGACCAAGGGTGCGCACTATGGATCCGTTTATTCCTGAAGATGATCTGGTCATCTGGATGGGTACCAATCCTAAAAGCAGGAAAGTAAGGCAGGTAAAACGTGATCCGCGTGTTACATTGTACTTTTTAGATAACGATGCTACCGGCTATGTGATGTTACATGGCAAGGCTGAATTAGTGGATGATCCTGAATTGAAAAAGAAATTCTGGAAAGAAGAATGGAATGCATTTTATCCTGATAAGGACAAGGGGTATCTGCTCATAAAAGTAGTACCTGAATGGATTGAAGTGCTAAGTCCTAAGAGAGGTATTAACAATGATCCCAATACATGGCAACCTCCCGTACTCATGTTTAATTTCAAGGATTAAAAGGAAAAATAAAACAAAAAACCTTGCATTAATTCAAGTTTCAGTCTACTCTTGCAATCACAAACAGAAACAATGTATATAATTTCATTACATCATCATCATTTCCATTCTGGCACTCAGGCGAGCAGGAAGTGATATATGTAAACTAAAATATTACAAACCCGTCTGAGTAAATCAGGCGGGTTTTTTTATTGCTTCCCTCCCTGTTTACTCAGACAAAAAACAGAAATAATGAGTAAACTAAAGGTAGCCATCCAGAAAAAAGGCAGACTTAACGAGAAATCAATCAGACTCCTGAAAGAAAGTGGTATCAATATCTCGAATGGTACCAGCAGCCTGCGTGCTGAAGCCAGGAATTTTCCCATAGAAGTACTTTTTCTTCGTGATGACGATATTCCTCAATACGTAGAGCAACAAGTTGCCGATGTGGGCATTTTGGGTGAGAACGAAGTATTTGAAAAAGGGAAAAATGTTGATATTATAGAGCAACTGGGTTTTGCCCACTGCAGGTTAAGCCTGGCGATTCCTAAATCAGATGAATATCCGAGCCTTGATTATTTCAACAACAAGAAGATTGCTACCAGTTACCCAAATATCCTGGCTGATTTTTTCAAGAAAAATAACATTTCTGCTGAAATAGAAGAAATAAGTGGCAGTGTAGAGATCTCACCCAGTATAGGTATTTCTGATGCTATTTGTGATATTGTTAGCACAGGAAGCACCCTTATAACCAATGGACTGAGAGAAGTTGAAACTGTTATTAAAAGCCAGGCCGTTTTAGTTGCTAATAAGAACCTTTCTGAAGAAAAGAAAGAGATTTTAGACAACCTTCTATTCAGAATTAAAGCTGTTCAGCGCTCTTCTGAGTATAAGTATATTTTGTTGAATGCACCCGATAAGTCAATACCCACGATCTCCGATGTTTTACCCGGAATGAAAAGCCCAACAGTGCTACCATTAGCTGAGAAAGGCTGGAGCAGCGTACACTCTGTTGTTAAGGAAGATGAATTCTGGGAAGTGATTGATCAGCTCAAAGCGCTCGGTGCTGAAGGAATTTTAGTGCTCTCCATTGAAAAAATGATAATATGATACGTGTATATCAAAATCCAACACCGAAAACCAGGGAAGAACTTTTAATGCGCCCGGCTCTTGAAAGTGTAAAGCTTGATGACACCGTAATGGAAATACTTAATGATGTTAAAGAGAACGGTAACAATAGTCTTTTGAGTTATGCCTCAAAATTTGATGGCGTAGAATTAGACTATATCAACGTTTCAGATAAGGAGATACAAACTGCATCAATAAGTAAAGAACTGGAAGAAGCAATCAAACTAGCCAAAAGCAACATTGAGAAGTTTCATAGCAAGCAAATTATAGAAGAACCTGTTGTAGAAACAATTGAAGGTGTTAAATGCTGGCGAAAGAGTGTACCTATTGAAAAAGTTGGGCTGTATATTCCCGGAGGAAGCGCTCCCCTGTTCTCCACAGTCTTAATGCTGGGTGTGCCGGCAATGCTTGCAGGGTGTGAAGAAGTTATACTTTGTACCCCTCCTGACAAAGAAGGAAAGATTGATCCTGCGATTCTATTTACAGCACAACTAATTGGAATAAAGAAATTATTTAAAGTTGGTGGCGCACAAGCT
>JBDLIU010000284.1:0-5807 GCA_039714715.1 Bacteroidota bacterium | reverse complement strand
AAAAAACTTCATGGATAACTGATGTGACTAATGCAAGTATCCTTGATTTAATTCATTCAAGTTTTGTATGTACTAAGACAATTCATTTTCAGATTTTATGACCCCTAAAATACGCATTTCTAGTTATTGACACTTTCACCCAAAAATAGTTTAAGTGAATAAATATCTTGTTCGCCGATGTATGATGAGATATTGTTTATATAACCCTTGGTGGGCGGGCCACCGGGGGTTACTTTTTTGTTCAAGTTTACCAGTTCTCATCATTATTATCTGGTTTTCTCACAAGACCACCAAGAGGATAGCTTATTGGCATCTATCATATGTTGAATCATTTAAGGGTATCAGAAAATTAAAAGGTGAATTTGAGGGATATTACAGATATAAAATCGGGAATTACAGACTTTTTTATTTGATTAATAATGAGCAGGTTTTAATTGTTATAGTTGAGCTGAAGCATAGACAAAATGCTTATAAATAGTAGTGCTGAAATCATCAGCATGGGAAGGTGGAGTAGTAAAAAATAATAAAAAAGATATAAAATGTTTGGGTCAAAAATCGGGTGCGTTTCATAAAGTTTACCTATATTATCGTGGTTTACAACGTCTGTCAAAACCGGATCTTCGCTCTGCACTGAATCTTCTTTCCGGAAAATAGTCTGTATCGGGTAAAATCAAATTATCCGATGAAAAATTTCCAGCATAACCATCCCTGACTGTATCAATTGCCTGGAAACCAAAACAGGATTTGTTTTCTGCAACCATACATATGGCAGTGATCAGCTCTTCATGTGCACAGTGTTTAACAATATATCCTGAGACACCGGCTTTTAACATCTCTTTAACAAACCGGTCTGTTGAATGGATGGAAAGAGCGATAACCTTAACATCGTGATTTTCTTCAAGGATCTTTTTTGTGGCTTCAATACCGTTAAGATCAGGCATGTTGATATCCATTACAACAATATCAGGGTAATAGAGTTTAACAAGTGCAACCGCATCACGTCCATTCTCTGCCTCTGCCACAACTTCCATATCTTTCTCACTGGCAATCAAAACGCGAAGACCATCCCGGATAAGCTTGTGGTCATCTGCAAGTAAAATTCTGATACTCATGATTACTCCTGACTGATATGAATTTCGGTATAAATATACCCTGATTCTGACATTAATTATCAGGCAGGAATATTTAATGAATACAACTAATGCCGGCTATCAGTAAAATAATATTATTCTGCCTTGAAGATTTTTGAAAATATAGAATGAGAGGGAAGCCCCTCTCATTCTATAGTAAAGCTCTGTTAGAGCATTGTTTCAAGCAGGGTTATGGTTTCCAGAATATAGTTGTAAACCGGTTCCTGTTCCTCACATGTTTCGATCCAGTCCTTTTTATCTGGAACTCCGTTAAGAGCACATCCATCAGTTTTAGGAAGAATGTCAGTAGTGAGTTTATTTAATGCCTGTCCATATTGCTCATTAGCAATCATCTTAAGCACTGCATTGAGCTTGTTAGTCAGCGCATTACTTAAATTAACATTCCTGAAATTTTCTACAGGTATATCGTTAATGAGAACTATAGTTTCACTGACAGCTTCTGTTGCGTTAGTGATAACCTCGACAACAACAATTTCAGTGCTGTCAGGAATGCTATCAACAATGCCATCGTTAACTACCAGGCTTGCAATATAGGTACCGCTTAGATCTGCTGTGAAGAATGGCGCTGCGATAGTTGCATCGGAAATTACCGCCGTACTCCCGTCAGGTACCGTACTTAAATTCCAGCTGAAAGTGATCAGGTCTTCATTAGCATCAGAACTGGCTGCGCCATTGAGATATACTATCTCTCCGGCTACGGCTGACTGATTTGCTCCGGCATCGGCAACAGGTGCAACATTATTAAAGCTTACCACAACGTCATCGGTAGTCACTGAGCCCCAGGTGTCGGTCACAGTCAGAGTGATTTGGTAATCGCCGTTTACATCGGCAGTGAATGTCGGAGCTACCAAAGTAATGTCGTTGAGAGAAGCAGCGCTACCGACTGGTCTTTGTACTAATTTCCAGGCGTACGATATGTCATCTCCGTCATCATCATAACTTCCACTACCATCGAGTGTGACTAAGGAGTTGATCACATTGAGAAGCTGATCCTGCCCTGCATCGGCGACTGGAGGCGTGTTATAAGTATTAACGGTTACTGCATCAGGCAGGCTTGAAGCACCTAAACTGTCAGTCACAACGAGATCTATAACATAATCTCCGGGTATTTCTGGAGTGAAAGTTGGATTAACAGTATCAGCACCTGACAGCAGGGCTCCACTACCAGATGGAACAGAACTGAAAGACCATACATAAGTAAGCGGGTAGTTCAGATCAGGATCAGTGCTGGTACCGCCGTTGAGACTGGCAAGTGCACCGATCGGAACTGAGAAGTCTGCTCCTGCATCGGCAAGAGGTGCAATATTTGTTGCTTCAGGGCCTGCTAATTTGGCAAGGAAAATATCCCAATATCCAGGTGATTTATCATACGAGGTTGGTGAGGCAAGTATACTTTCGGTAGAACCAGCCACATAGACATTTCCACTGTTATCAACAGTGATAGATTCTGCTGTATCAACATAGCGTCCACCGAACATGGTAAACCAATTGAAAGCCCCGCTATTGTCAAATTTAACAACATAAACATCACTATAACCGTAGAACATAATGCCATAACCCCAGGTATCATAATTCCATCCGCCTGTAGTAGTACCTGTTACATAGACATTTCCACTATCATCGGTTGTGATAGAGCGTGCTACATCTTCACCATTTTCACCAAACTGTTTACTCCAGAGCTCTGTCCCGTTCTGGCTAAAGGCGACTAAAAAAGCATCATACCCATCGTTACAGTCGGTAAAAATATTGATGAAACAACCATAAGTGGCACCAGTTACGTAAATATTTTCGGCAGTCCCGGTTGTCAGGTTTCCATTATTGCCGACTGTGACAGACAGGGCCTGTTCACCTTGAGCTGTACCGAACTGCTTAATCCAAAGCTTTTTTCCTGCTGAATCATATTTGGCAAGAAAAGCATCCGTGAAGCTGGTGCCGATGGCTGTTGTACCTTCAAACACATCTTCGGTATAACCGGCCACATAGACACCACCATTGCTGTCGGTTGCGATAGATGTCACAACATCATTAATCCAGCCACTAGGATTAACACTACTGAATTGTCTGTCCCAAAGCTCCAATCCTTCTGCATCAAATTTTTTGATGAAAATCTGATCATTAACCTGGGTTCCAAAATAACTCCGACCGGTTACATAGATATTCCCGCTGGCATCTGTTGCAACAGCCTCAACCTGATCTACAGTTTGGACTTCCACGTCAACATCGCCTACAGCAACGTAACCAACCGTCCCGAACTGTCTGGTCCAGATCAATTGCCCGTCAGTGTTATACCTAACGAGAAAACCATCTCCATTCTGATCGTCATCACTTGTCTGTCCAGGTAAGATACCGCTAGTCCAGCCGCCTACATAAATATTATCGTTACTGTCAATAACAATAGAATTCCCATAATCTCTATTATAATAATTATCGCTACTACTGCCCAATAACCTGCTCCACAACCGTATCCCAGCCGTATTGTATTTGGAAATAAACATATCCGTTGTGCCGCCATTATATGGCTCTCCATCCAGACTGCCGCCAACATCACCAGTGACATAGATGTTTCCGACACTATCGGTTGCTACTGATTTTCCATGATCCCACCTACCAGAACCATACACACTTAAAGTACCATACTGATCGACCCAATCTACATCATAAGCATCTTCCGCCTGCAATACGGGAGTGAACAGCAATACGAAGACCAACACAAATCCAAAAAATTTCATGATATTTCTCCTTATCCCCTAAAAAATTTATAAAACGATTAAAACCACTTCATGATGTTATCCAGTGCCAAAGCCGTCGCTTCTAGTTACTGGGGGGGGAAATTTCACCTTCATTCCAACATTTTCCTTTCTTTATTTAAGACAACCTGGCGATCACACATAGTGACCCTTTGGCTTTCCGTTCCTGTCTCACAACTGGTTTGGCTTTGTCAAAATTAATAATTTCCAACTACTGTTGGTCAAATAAACTTACAACCGCAACTATCATCCCCTAGTCTAAAAACAAATTAAGTACTGTTAGATTAAATTACTGAAAAAAAAAATCAATCGATAGAAATGTGTATTTTACGAGTTAAACAATCTGACAAGTACTAAGAAAAATTGAAAAGGAGGGGGGAAATTTACTGTGTCAATACTCCTGGGACACCAGCCCTTCGCTTATTGCATAGCGGGTGAGTTCAGCTATGCTGTTAAGGTTGAGCTTTTTCATGATTTTGCGACGATGAGTAGAAACAGTTTTAACACTGATAAAAAGGCGGGATGCAATCTGATCAGATTTTAATCCTTCGGCAACAAGTTGAAGAATTTCTCTCTCTCTTGGTGTAAGAGTTGAAAAAACCGTATTTTTATTTGATGAGTAATTTGAAGCATAGTCATCCATGACTACACCAACTATTTCAGAGCTTAAATATTGTTTGCCGTTCATGACAATGCGGATGGCTTTGGCAAGCTCTTCATAGGCACAATGTTTGACAAGATAACCTGAAACACCGGCCTTTAACATCTCTTTAACAAATTTGGTGGTTGAATGGATGGAAAGAGCAATGACTTTAACATCAGGGTTTTCTTCAAGGATCTTTTTTGTGGCATCAATGCCGTTAAGATCAGGCATATTGATGTCCATTATAATAATATCGGGGTTATAGACTTGAGCAAGAGATACAGCATCACGACCATTCAGGGCATCTACCACAACTTCCATATCTTCTTCATTGCCAATCAGAGCGCGAAGGCCGTCTTTGATTATTTTGTGATCGTCTGCAAGCAAAATTTTGATCTTCATAATGATCCTGATATGGTAAAACCTGTTTAAATTATGTAAAATATACCCTGATTTTATAAAATAATCAAACTTATTGAACTTATTGAACAACTTATTCAAGAAAATCATATAATTAAAAATCACCCTGTTCCTTGACTTTTTGCCCTGATTTGAATAGAGATATTACTGGTTTTAAAAATATCAGGATATAAAAAAGTGAAATCAAAATTTCCTTATTTTCCCCTTATAACTCTATTTGTGCTTATTATTTTCCTTACCCCTGCAATAGGATTGTTCCAGAATTTTTTTAATAAAGATAAAAAAAGTTTAACAACTCATACTCATCAGCATCAACTTTTAACTGATTGGGAATATCATTGGGGTGACCCAGTGAAAGGTACTATTCCTGATTTTGGATGGAAATCTGCAAAATCAATTATAAACCCTCCCGAGCGTAATAAAAGAACCATTTTGTGGCTTAAACACAAAATGGTTTGCAAGGCATTTTTGCTTGATCCTGCCATACTCATCGATGGTAAAGGAGCCTTGCTTACATTTGAAGTATTCATAGATGACCAAAAAATTTATAAATTTGGTAAACTTGACTCTTACGGCAAGGGGACTTTTTCTGGTTTATCATCTCATTTAATACCCATTGATAAAAATTTTCAGGGGAAAACAGTGAGTCTCAGGATTTTTTCTGATTATTCAAATATTGGTGTGAGAGGAGACGTATTTCTTGGTTCTAAATCAGACCTGATCCAGAAAATCATAAAAAAAGATATTCATAGCTTTGTTATAGGTCTTTTTATGATTTTTATCGGTATTATGGACTTAATTGTTTATAAAAAAAATGTGCAGACAATTGGATCTGTTTCCATGTTT
>JBDLIU010000283.1:0-5814 GCA_039714715.1 Bacteroidota bacterium | reverse complement strand
ATAGAGATAATGCTTTATTATACATGAGAGCTAATGCCATCAGAATGCCCTTGACTCCAGTTTGAATTTAAGGAACTTTTTCTTTTTTCTTAATATCTATAAAATTAAAATCATAAACATTGAGTTCAGGACCGTCATAAACGACAGCTTCTCTTGAACCAGCCCCTAATGCAAGTTCTTTGAATGCCCGAAATTCAATTTGTGTCATGCCCCCATCTAACTTCTCCATTGGATGAATAACTGTTAACGGTGGTGCAGCAAGAAGCTTGTGTTTTGATAAAGTCTTAATAATATATTGTAAGACTTTTTCTGCAGCCATAAAATTTGATATTAATGTTCTAGGATGCGAAAAGGGGTTTATAACCTCTATATCCAATTCATTTTGCATTAACTTTACGTTGTTTCCAACAGCAGTAACTGTTTCTTCACCCTTGTCATTTTTCTTTATTGCAATTAATGGGCTTTCATCAAATATTTTATTAGAAGTAATTTCTGTTACTTTAATTCGGTTTTCCCAAATTTGAAGATAAAAAATAGGGGACAAATTATTAAATATTTTATTTAACATATTTTTTTGAAGTTAATAGTTGAATGTGTAAATTTTATTTTTAGGCCATCAATAATATACTGAATTACCAAGTTAACAATAGAATAAATAATTGTATATTTCATTAACATTTGTTAATGATTCAATATGAGAGGTTTGTTACTATTTTAAGTTACAACCATTATTAACCTAATAAATGACTAATAAAATAGTCAATGAGTAATCACGGTTTAAACTTGAGATTTTACATTTTGATTAGCTCTGCATCACAGCTATTTAGAAGAAAACTATGTTTATCAGAGCATTAAAGCAAGTCGATTTATTGCCTGCATTTGAAATACTATCACAATATGACTTGCCAACGAGTGCTCTTGATATTGACAATCTGGAAGGATTTTGGGTAGCAGAAGAAGAAGGTCGAATTATTGGTGTCGGCGGCATTGATCTTAAGAAGCATGTTGGTTTGGTACGCTTGATTGCAGTTGATAAATATTATCAGGGGGAAGGAGTAGGGAAAACACTCTATGATAATATTGAGGAATACGCTCGTAATATGAGAGCCATAGACCTTTACCTACTAACAACAATTGCAGAACAGTATTTTAATAAATTAGGCTATGAAGCAATAGAGAGAGACTTAGCGCCTCTTCCTATTCAGAAATCTACTCAGTTTATCGCTCTCTGCCCTCAATCAGTGACATTAATGCAAAAATCATTGAATCTTGTACAGGGAAGGAGAGAATTTGATACGGGTCTATTCTGCGCTGAAAGTATCCTGACAACCGTAGCCGAATATTATGGTGAGCCTGAGCAATCTACATGAGGTCAATTTCTGAATTTTTAATCACAATAATTGATGGTACAAAGTAAAAGCCCCCTCAAATAAGTTGACAAACTATCCAAAGGGGCATCTCCTGTTATCACCACAACAATAGGAGAATTTAAATGTACCATCCCTTGCTCACTGATGCCAGATTTCATAACAGTCTTTTTGATCTGGATAGGCTTATAGCTGAACAAGTCCGCCAAAAACAATGCCGATTATGTCATGGCAACCTTCACCAATCCCACTTTCTCCGTAAACCCAGAGGTTTACCTGAAGATATCAATCCTGATTATTCTATCCGCTTCAGCTACTGTTGCGGTACAGAGGGGTGTCGAAAGCGCTTCACTGCGCCCTCCATGCGATTTCTGTCTCGTAAAGTGTATTCCAGCATTGTTATTATTCTCATCTTTCTGCTTAAGCCAGAAACGGATGAATCACGAATTGAGAAGATCAATACGTTACTGGGTACCACATTGTCGATCGAAACACTCAGACGCTGGCGTCATTTCTGGATAAAAGATGTCCCGCAAACCCATGCCTGGAAAAGGCTGTCTTTACATCGGAGTCACTCTCAAGAGCTGCCAGTGTCTTTACTGATGCTCTTTGAACAGAGCGGTGAACAAGCATTAAAAATGGGACTGAAATTAATTTTACCACTGACGGCAGGAGTGCATTTATTTGATGTGCCATTTCGTTTGAACGACCGCTAATAAATTGCGCAGAAGTTGCCCTCGTCATCAATTAATGATGTTTGTAGAGTGTTGATTCATCCATCAACTGACTCAATAGAGGACAACTTATGACCTTAAAGCCGAACGCTCACTTAACCAAATCAGAGTGTATAGGACAGTTTCGCCTGAAAATTATTGGTGGCTTATTAGCCTCACCACCGGAAAAAGGGGATTTAAAAAACCAACTCACCCTGCTCTCAGAAAAGCCCTGGTTTCATCCACTCTCAGGGGAAATGGTTCACTACAGTATCCCGACATTGGAACGTTGGTATTACAAAAGTAAAAAAGAGCGGAAAAACCAGTTAAATGCCCTTGGCACCGTACTTCGCCATGATAAAGGTATCTTTAAATCAATCAACCAGAGTGTTTGTGATACCCTCGAAGCACAATATGCTGAGCATGATGGCTGGAGTATTCAACTGCATTATGACAATCTTCTGGTTCGTATCGAAGAGGACAATCTGCAAACACCACCCCCATCTTATTCCAGCATCTTGCGTTACATGCGAGCCAAAGGTTTAAATCGAAGAAGCAAACGTAAAGGCCCTAACTCACCCGGTGCTAAAAAAGCCGCTAAGCGTTATGAACAACGTGAAGTGCGTAGTTTTGAAATTGATTATGTCAATGGCCTGTGGCACCTGGACTTCCATCATGGCTCATTAAAAGTCTTAAATAATAAGGGTGAGTGGGTGAAACCGTTGTTACTGGCCATCATGGACGATCACTCCCGACTGGTTTGCCATATGCAATGGTATTACTCAGAAGACACTCAATGTTTAGTGCATGGCTTTTGTCAGGCACTTCAGAAGCGAGCCCTACCACGCAGCTTATTATCGGATAATGGCAGTGCCATGCTATCGGGTGAATTTACTCGGGGATTACATGAACTCAACATTGTGCATCATAAAACACTGCCATATTCTCCCTACCAAAATGGCAAACAGGAAACATTCTGGGCCAATGTTGAAGGTCGTTTACTGGCTATGCTGGAAAACCAGGCGGACTTAACGTTACGCTTATTGAACCAGGCAACACAAGCCTGGGTTGAAGGTGATTATCATCAAAAAAAGAATGAAGCGCTCAAAGGGCAAACGCCCATTGATTGTTATCTCAACCATCGGGATGTGGGGCGAGACTGCCCTGATAGTGACACATTACGCATGGCCTTTCGACGACAGGTCAAACGCACACAACGTCGTTCAGATGGGTCAGTCAGTTTGGAAGGTAAACGCTTTGAAGTGCCGGATCGCTATCGTGATCTGAAGACCATCACTGTCCGCTATGCCGCATGGGACCTCTCCACTATCCATATGATTGATCCACAGACATCCGCCATTCTATCACCGCTGTACCCCCAGAATAAATCCGCTAATGCGGATGGGTTACGCAAGCAACGACATTCTGAGCCTGAATCAAAACCGCAGCAACAGTGCTTGTCTTTCAATGAAACACCCCCGTACTTAAAAAAACTGATGAATGACTATGCAGCAACCGGTTTACCACAACGATATATCCCAAAAGATGAAATAGGAGAGCAGGAATGAATAAATCACTGCATGCATTATATGGACTGAAATGGAATCCATTCAATCCGGACATTCCCACAGAATCACTTTATATCCCTCCACCAGTGGATAATTTTATCTGGCGTATTGAGAATAATCATGTTCAGGAAGGTGGCTTTGCCTTGATTGTGGGTGAGCCCGGTACGGGCAAAAGTTGTTTGCTGCGGTTGCTGTCACAGAAACTGAATCAGGTGCAAGGGCTCTCGGTCGGCACCTTTGTTCACCCACAAAGCAGTATCAGGGACTTTTACCATGAATTGGGGGATATGTTTGGTGTACCGATTAAAGCTCATAATCGCTGGCACAGTTTTAAGTCTTTACGAGAGAAATGGCAAAATCACATTGAAAACAATTGCATTAAACCGGTACTGCTCATTGATGAAGCTCAGGAAATGCAAACCAGCGTGATGAATGAACTGCGTTTGTTGAACTGTCATCATTATGATTCAAAGAATTTACTGACAGTGATATTCGCCAGTAATGATTCACTGCTCGATCGTTTTCGCAGTACCACCAGCTTGATCCCTTTAGGCAGTCGGATCCGAAAACGACTAAAAATGGAGAATGCTTCATCACAGCAACTACGGGATTGTCTCAATCATTTATTGGAAAAAGCGGGCAATCCAACGCTGATGTCAGACGAGCTGATGAATACCCTGTGTGATCACTCGGTGGGAAATTATCGGATCATGACCACTCTGGCTAATGAGTTACTGGAAGAGGCTTGCCGACAGAAGCTCCCTCATCTGGATGAAAAACTTTATTTTAAGGTGTTTGCTCATTCTACTCAAAAAAATACCACTCAACAGCCAAGGAATTAATATGAACCCCTTTACTAAACAACAACTGTTTCAGGTTAGAAATGAGATTGATATTGACTGGCTGATAAATGAAAAGCTACATCTTGAAAGACAATTTAACAGTATCTGGCGATTTCAGTGCCCTGTGTGTCAGCAATTTAATACGGCCACTCAGAAAAAGAATAATCTGGCTCGTTGTTTTAGTTGTCAGAAGAATTTTAATACCATTGATTTGATGATTTATAGCAAGAAAATGGACTTTGTGCCTGGCGTTCAGTTTTTACTGTCTTTGCTGGAGAAAAAATCAATCTCAAATGGCAGTGCTCATAATTTGAGCATTGAGAAAAAGGCAATTAAAAATCAGGATAGAAAAGCTGGCTTTCAAGCCATTGAAAAAATGAAGCAGATCATACGATAAATATTAAACTTATCTGGTGCGTTTTAAATTAATATAGCGATAAATTGATTCAGCTTGTCGCTATTTTTTTAACCCGATCTTTTAAATTTATTTAAACTTTATCCCGATTATCCAGCATAACCCGAAAACCCATTAAGATTGATGTTCAGAACGTAGTGCATTTAACCATCATTTAAGTTGACTCTAAGTCCATCATATATCGAGATTATACTCACTGGGTCAAGGAAAGCGCTCAAGTAAAAACAAAACTCTTCCAGCACACTCAGTTTTTGAAAATCGCAAAGCCCCAGCGATAAACTCCAAATTCTGGTTAGCAATTGTGGTTGCTTTTGATTCCATTGAACTATGAATTTCTAGTAAGATTTTTTTCCAAGCCAAGTTTCCAAGAATGGATAAATACTTGTATAGACTCAATAAAATCAGCATCATGTTCAGTGCGATTGATAGTGCCATGAATAACAACTTTCTTTGGTTCTGGCTCAAGGCCTGTTGTTATCGTCCAAGCCAACGCATTAGGACAATCAGGCAGTGAAAAACGAACACCCCCATTAATTACTTGCCGATATACTGTAAATTCACCCCATACACAGTATACATCCGCACTATTTTCATTTTCAATGTGAAGTACTTTATCAATATCTACGCAGTATTGATTTAACTTGTCTACAGTGAGTTCTTGTAATGTTTCTGGTTTTGTATCAATATCTACAATAGCAAAAAATTCCATAATATTATCTCGACTATCAATATATCGTTCCCACACCATGGTATGAGAATGGTGAAAAATAGGAGTACAAGAAATATGATCTTAGATTAATCCCATTATTTGTATTACGCATAATTGTTATATCTTTGCTAACGGCCCAACTCACCGGGATTTTGCGGCGCTCAGCAGAGCAAAATTTCTGTGTGAAATTGATTGTTATA
>JBDLIU010000282.1:0-5845 GCA_039714715.1 Bacteroidota bacterium | reverse complement strand
CGTAGCCAGTTATTATTTTATACTCTGCTAATGAATATTTTCCGTCAGATGAATAATCGAACTTTACTTCAGTTAGTATTACTGCTGTCAGTAATTTTATTGTCTGGACAGAGTGTGACGTTACATATTCATGGTCTTGAGCAAGATCATATGCATGGAAATGAACAAACATCTATCCATACGATTGATAATGCAGCCATTGACCATTCACATCTGTCTAAAATTCACTTTGCCAATGATTCCTCCCATGACTTTGACCACGATGACTTGGTTTATGATGAATTGCTCTCTGGGTTTGATGTAAACGATAATGCTTTTTTTAATAAAACTTCCAATAACACACTTTTGGTTGCTTTATTAACCATAATCATTAATTTTTTTGTCGCAGTTTTTTGTCCAAAAATATTCTATCGATACTGTGATGAAGATATTATTTATCCATTTCGATACGTATTTGCTCCCCCACTTCGTGCTCCTCCTCTTTAAGATATTTATCTTTATTTGATGGCCAGTAATATTTTGTACCATCATGTCATAAATTCTTTTGTATATTGTTTTAATAAGTTGATATGAGCTTAACCCTTTGATTTTTTGGTTATCCACGCCAAAAAATTATTTGTTTAAAGCTATTTTGCTTATTGCAAACTGATGCATTACTGCGTCCAAAATCTCTATGTCCAATTTTATTAGCTTGGATATAAAAATATTTGAACGTAAAGCATACCTCAATGAGGAGAAAACACATGAAACATTTAACACTGATTATTCATACGGACATTCAACAAGATCTAATTAACCAACTGAGAAATTTAGAACAAATCTCTGGATTTAGCTTTAATCCTGTAGAAGGGCATGGAATAGAGGTTGAATCTGACCCATTTCTTACGGCTCGAGACGAAGCTGTAGGCCACACAGCTCGAACTCGTGTGGATATCTTACTAGAGGATGACAATGTCGATTCTGTTCTTAGCACACTTCGTAGTTCAACATTTAATATTAAAGGACAAAGTATCTATTGGGTTACCGACGTTCAACAAAATGGGAGATTCTAAATGTTGAAGACACACACTAAATCAGTCTTTCCTGTTGATAGAAAGTCATCAGGATATCATTTTTTATTTCTGCTATTTGCCATGCTGGTATTGATGCTCGTTTCTCAGTTGAGCTTTGGACATGGTATGTCAGAGGCTGAAAAACAGTCTATCATCGAAGGAGGCAATCTCCGATATATGTGGCTTGGGGCAACACATATGTTATCGGGCTATGACCATTTAGCATTTGTTTTTGGGATAATATTCTTCCTGACTACTTTTAGAGATATTGCCAAGTATGTCACGGCCTTTACCTTAGGTCACAGTATAACGCTGATATTTGCTACTTTTAATGCGATCCAAATGAACTACTACTTAATTGATGCAGTGATCGCTCTTAGCGTTTGTTATATTGCCTTTAGCAATATTGATGGCTTTCGCAAATACCTTAACATTAACCCACCCAATATGATGCTAATGATTATTGGCTTAGGCTTAATTCATGGTTTTGGTTTGTCAACACGATTACAAGCACTGCCTTTAAATGAAGAGAGTCTTTTGCTTAATATCATTTCATTTAACATCGGTATTGAATTGGGACAAATCAGCGCATTGGCCTTGATGTTACTTGTTATTGCAGTCTTTCGAAAAACGCATGCATTTGATACCTTTAGCTTAATTGCAAACTATTTACTGATTATTATGGGCGGGCTTCTTTTCCTCATGCAAATGCATGGTTATGAGCACACCAGCAACCCTGATGAGTTTGTTTCAGGCGAACAAGTGGTTAAAACAAATACTAAGAGCAGTATTGAATCCGAGCCAACCAACTGGACAGATTCAATCAAAATAATTATCCCAGCCAGAGGTGATAAAGAATACAAATTGCTTCTGACAAAAAATAAAAAATTTGAATACTTCTGGAAAGCGAATGGTGAAGAATTGTTTTTTGATTTTCATGGCGAGCCGACTGGTGGCAAACCAGGCTTTTTTGAAAGTTTTAAAAAGGATACGGATAGTCAGGCCAGTGGTTATTTAATACCCTCATTTGATGGTACTCATGGTTGGTACTGGAAAAATAAAAAAACCTTTCCTGTCACTATTACTCTAAAAGTTAACGGTGAATATAAACGATTAGATGTAAAAGAGACTATGTCGTCACAACCCAATAATATGATACAAAAAACAACAACTCACGATACGATTGATTAACTATTAATAAAAAACTGGAGATTTACATTATGAAACTAAGAACATTATTTATTAGCGCTATCTTTGGCTTGTCATCTATGACGCTTATGGCTGGCAGTGGACACAATCACGGACATTCACATGCGCCAACTGTTTTAGTGAGTGAGTCAGGGGCAATAGAAAATGCAACAAAGATTGTCGCATCACTGATTAAAAAAAATAAACTGGAGAAAAGCTGGTCATCGGTTAACGCAAGCTCTGCTGAGAAAATAACCGTTGATTACAGACCTGAGTGGCGTGTTACTTTCATCAATAACAATATTGATGATATTAATAAACAAAAGCTGTATGTATTTCTATCACTTGATGGTCTATATATTGCGGCAAACTTCACAGGAAAGTAAATACGATTGATAAATGATTTTGTCATGCTTTAACCTGTTCATTGCATTAAATAACTTTAGGAGATTTATCTTATGAATATAAAAAAATTATTGTCCTTGTTCATCCTTACTTTACTCACAAGCATCGCTGTAGTGGGGTGTGGCCAGAATGAAGAAGAATTTAAGGAGAAATACCAAGAACAAAATAATGGTCATGGGCATTCGCATTAATAAATTGCCTGTGAATTAAAGGATATGATCAGCTTGTTGTATCCTTTTAATAAAACATCGAACGATCCAATTGACTCTCAAATTTATTACAGAAATATTTATAAACACATAAACCACTTCAGAGAAATAAAATATTAAGAATACTTTTAACGCTATTTTTAATGTCCTTAGTGCCGTCCAATGTCTTTGCTGAAAAAAATGATGCCGAAAAACTTGTCTCCTCCATAAAAAAATAGGATATGACCTATCATCAGTTAATGGAAGTTATGGTCAGAAGTTCTAGCATGATGCACGAAGGAATACTGAGAGAGAACAAACAAATGGTTCAAGTGGGTGCAAATTTTATTTTACCCATCCTGAAGGCCCCGAACCACACTGTCACCCACATCACCATCTGTCAGTGCGTCACTCGCATGCATATGTTATCGATGAACATCATGCTACATGGCCTGAGTCATCTTCACCATAAAAAATATTCACTATCTGAATGGGTGCTATTTGCTATGGAAGATGTTCGGGATAAAATCAGTGAATTACCGAAATGGGGGCTTGAGTAATTGAGCTTATTCAATAAGCTCAAATGTCTGCAATAAAACTCTAAGAAGCCATTTTCGATATTTTATGTAAATGGCTCTTGTCGTCCAATTAATAATCATTTAAATCTGTTGCGAACTTTGTATATGAATGGCCTGAATTAACAAAAGCACTCATAAAAAAACATTAAAATGATTTTATGACAGTTTTTAAGGATCATAATATCTATAATTTCGTATTCTTTAATCTCAAAGCATTCACGATCACGGACACTGAGCTGAAACTCATTGCCGTTGCCGCAATCATTGGCGAAAGTAGCAGTCCCCAAATGGGGTATAATATGCCTGCAGCGACAGGAACACCCAGTGAGTTATAAACAAATGCAAAAAACAGATTCTGGCGTATGTTGTTCATAACTGCATGACTCAGTCGTCGGGCACGAACGATACCACGTAAGTCTCCTTTTACCAGAGTGACACCAGCACTCTCCATGGCCACATCAGTGCCCGTTCCCATAGCAATGCCAACATGAGACTGAGCCAATGCGGGGGCATCATTGATCCCATCACCTGCCATGGCAACCATTTGACCTTCCAATTGTAATTGTTTGACGATTTTGGCCTTTTGTTCAGGTAATACTTCCGCCTCTACCCGATCGATATTCAATTGTTGAGCCACAGCTTCGGCTGTTATTCTACTATCACCAGTGAGCATCACAACATTGACTCCGGCATTATGAAGATCGCTTATGGCCTCTGATGTTGAGCTCTTAATGGGATCAGAAACACCAACCAGACCCGCTGCTTTACCATCAACCGCAAGAAACATGACCGTTTGTCCACTCTCTCGACCAGCATCCGCTTGTCTTGAGAGTTCACCTGGTTCAATAGATAAACTTTTTAATAATTTCATATTGCCTAGTGCGACCTTGTGACCATTAACTGTTCCTGTAACGCCCTTACCCGTGATGGATTTAAAACTCTCTGTTGTTACAAGGCTGATCCCTTTTTCTTCAGTTCCTTTGACAATGGCTTCAGCAAGTGGATGTTCACTTGCTCGCTCAAGACTTGCAGCCAGAGCTAAAATTTCATTTTCTTTAAAGCCTGGACTGGAGATTACAGAGACTAGTTTGGGTTTTCCTTCGGTTAAAGTACCGGTCTTGTCTACAACCAGAACATCTACTTTTTCCAAAGTTTCCAGGGCTTCTGCATTTTTAATTAAGACTCCCATCGTTGCACCTTTCCCGGTGCCTACCATAATTGACATGGGTGTTGCTAAACCAAGTGCACAAGGACAGGCAATAATTAAGACGGCAACGGCATTGACAATGGCATGGGCAAGGCGTGGTTCCGGGCCAACAAATCCCCAGATAATCATTGTCACGACTGCAATTAATACCACAACCGGAACAAAATAACCGGCCACAATATCCGCTAATTTCTGTATTGGTGCACGTGACCGCTGTGCCTCACTGACCATGTGTACTATCTGTGAGAGTAAGGTATCCGAACCAATTTTCTCAGCTCGCATTAAAAGACTACCAGTTCCATTTACCGTTGCTCCAATGACATGATCGGATAAACTTTTTTCAACAGGAATTGGCTCACCGGTGACCATGGATTCATCAACTGAACTACGCCCATCAGTCACAGAACCATCCACCGGGATTTTTTCTCCGGGTCTGACACGTAAAATATCACCCACCACCACTTGTTCCAGTTGAATATCCTCTTCACTACCATCCTGTCTAACAATGCGGGCCGTATTCGGTGCCAGGCCCAATAACATTTTTATGGCTTCATTGGTTTGACTGCGGGCTCTTAATTCCAGCACCTGACCAAGCAAAACTAAGGCTGTGATAACGGCTGCTGCTTCAAAATAGACATCAACCAGTCCACCGGCCATTTGCATAATCGGTGGAAAGATCCCAGGGAACAGTAAAGCTATCGTACTGTAAGTCCAGGCAACAGATACTCCAAGGCCAATAAGGGTAAACATATTGAGATTCCAGCTAATGACTGATTGCACCGCCCGGACAAAAAATGGC
The DNA here is from genome assembly GCA_039714715.1 of Bacteroidota bacterium. Classification (GTDB taxonomy): domain Bacteria; phylum Bacteroidota; class Bacteroidia; order Cytophagales; family Cyclobacteriaceae; genus S012-113. The sequence continues at coordinate 428 of JBDLIU010000282.1, read as the reverse complement.
CAGCCACCCCAAATAACAACAGGAGTGGCTAGTATAAATTCAATCCATTGTACCGCTTGCATTGACAAGCCATTAGGTAACAATGAAGGTGCCAAATCGGCTATCATGGCAAGTATAAAGACAGGCATGGCCAGAACAGAACTAAATTTGAACCGCCGAGTCATATCAATCAACTCGGCATTTTTCTCCTCGGAAGCCACTGTTTTGGCCTCAAGTGCCATACCGCATTTTGGACAAGTGCCGGGATGATTTTGAATGATTTCTGGATGCATTGGACAGGTATATTCTGTGTGCGTTGTTGCTGTGGGTTCACTCACAGCCTCAAGCGCCATACCACATTTTGGGCAAGTACCTGATTTTTTTTGATGTATTTCAGGGTGCATTGGGCAGGTATAGAAAGTTACTTTTATGTCACTGGTTTCATCGGG
>JBDLIU010000281.1:0-5849 GCA_039714715.1 Bacteroidota bacterium | reverse complement strand
TTTAGCAGGTCACCAGGGGTGGGTGTTTCTTATTCCATTGCTTAGTGCTGTGTTGGGTACGTTTACTTATGGGGTTTTAAGCAATCGTCTTCCCCATTAACCCGAAAAATTCATATGAATTTTCCGCCAAGATGGTCTGATGAGGCATAGCCTATCAGACTGTGACTGAAACGTCATCAGCTGATGATTTACAAAACATTGATAAATAGCGTATTATTAAAACCAGTATGTTTGTCAGATAGTACTAGACACCCAAATTTGGGTGTACAATGTTTTATAAATATCAGGGTTAACCCTGACACATGAGACTGTAATTCAATTAGTTACAAGCTCATGTCGTCATTATTCATCAGCCAGCTGGCTGATGAATAATCCGGGTTAAGAAAGAATAATTAATACCAAAATCTGTTATTTATATATAATGAGATAACAAGACCAGGCTATTGGTCTACACAATTCCAGTAGCAATTGGCACAATTGGACGGCTGTAATCTTTCTATATTAAATTTGTTCTTTTATCAAGCAAATGAAAAAGAAAGCATTCAACCTGCCGACCATATTACAGCATAGCTTATTTATTATCTTAATACTAAGCTTAGCATACTTTTTTGACCCCAGGCCAGAATTTGTTAAACAAAATATGTTATGGAATGGTCAGAGTACTGTAATATGGGTGATTTTAGTTTTACTGGCATGTTTTTATTTGAACATGTTCTTACTGGTACCGAAACTACTTACTAATAAAAATTGGGGGTACTATGTTTTGTCCATAGTTGCCATTTCAGTACTGATAATAGCACTATATTATCAATTTACAGATGTTGTAATAAGTATTAGTGGAAGGCCGGTTGGGCCACCAAAAATATTGTTTTTCCTGCTACTTGCCTTTTCTGTTAGTGCAATTATACGTTTGAATAGTGATCGGGCAAAAAACGAAAGAAAGAGAAAAGATTTGGAATATGAATCATTGAAATCTGAACTTTCGCTTTTACGATCGCAAATTACACCGCATTTCATGTTTAATGTGCTCAATACACTTACCTCACTGGCCAGGAAAAAGTCAGATGATCTTGAAGATGTTATCATCCGTATATCCCATCTTATGCGGTATATGCTATATAACAAATCAGATAGTAAGATAGGCATAGAACAAGAGGTGGAATTCATTGAGAGTTATTTGACTATTCAGCAATTAAGGTTTGATGGTTATATTAAATTAAATTCATTTTTTGAAGTCGATGATGTCAACCAAATGTTGGAGCCTATGCTGCTAATCCCTTTAATAGAAAATGCCTTTAAACATGGCAGTGGTAGTGTTGAAGATCCGATAATAGATTTAAATCTTAAGGTTAATTCCGGAATCCTGGAGTTTACAATCAAAAATAAGTATAACCAGGAAGTTGTCTCTAATGATTCGATGTCGGGGATTGGGCTGAATAATGTTAGAAAGAGATTAGGCTTTTTATATAAGGATAAATATGAGTTAAACACCGAAACCGAATCCGGAAACTTTATTGCCAGGCTTAAAGTAGAATTATGAAGATCAACTGCATCATTATTGAAGATGAAAAGCCAGCAATGGATTTAATGGAAGATAATGTTAGAAAGATTCCATTCCTAAACCTGGTGGGTAGTTGCAAAAACACATTCGAGGCGAGCGATATAATGCTTAAAGAAAAGGTAGACCTTATCTTTAGTGATGTTGAGATGTCGATTGTTTCCGGTTTACAGTTTATTAAAACATTAAAAAATCCACCATTAATAATCCTTACCACAGCATTTGAGCAATATGCTTTGGAAGGATATGAATTGGATGTTATTGACTATTTATTAAAGCCTTTTTCATTTCAAAGATTTCTGAATGCAACAAGAAAGGCGCAACAGCAATATATGCTGAGACATGGCCTTAAAGGAAACGAACAAACAGATGATAACATTTTTGTTTATTCAGAATATAAGGAGATAAAAATTGCCCTGGGCGATATAATTTATATTGAAGGCCTGAAAGACTATGTGAAAATATTCTTAACCGCAAAAGAACATCCCCTACTAACAAGGCACAACCTTAAGGCCATGGAAGCAATGCTTCCAAAGCTTCGATTTTGTCGTGTGCATAATTCCTATATTGTTAATATGCACAAAATAGACTCTATCCAAAAGACCAAAGTATTTCTTGGGGATAAGACAATTCCAATTGGTTCTGCCTTTGCCGAAGGCTTTATAGAAGTGTATAAGTCTACACCTGAATAGGTATTATCTACACATTCTTTCCTCTGTCTACACATTCTTAATTGAAGGAATACATTCCATTCTTCTCTCCGTTGTTTTGTATAGAAAAACAAAATAAATAGTATCATGAAGAAATTAAAAAAGTTCAAAAAGATATCGTTTGGGTCACTAATTATAGCCGCAGTTGCTATGTTAAGTATTGGATGCGAGAACGGTGTAGATTCAATTGAAATTGATGATCCATTGATGGATGTGGCAGAATTATCTTCCCAATTGTCAAGCGGAGTAGAAATGTTTATTGCCAATGCTAATGGAGCTGAAAGATCTGGCAAAAGAAGTTATAGAAACTCCGGGAGATTGTTAGGGGGGAAAAGTTTTAAAGGGGGCCGACCTGGCATAAATGGAAACCAAGGTTATGGGCTAGGATTACAGCAATATAATGATGATCCAAATCTTCAGGTAATTTCACTTGTAGAGCGATTTGGCACTCGAATGAACTATGGAGTATTTACCGCACTTGGTGCTGATATTAATAATTATGATGAAAATGGTAATGAGGTTGAACTAAACTATACAGGAAGACCTAAGGGCGGAGCATGGAAATCCTGGGAAGGTACTAAAATTGCCAAAACCATTATAGACTTTGGTGATGGCGTTTCCTTAAAGCGAGGCAACACAAGCATTAGCTTCTCCGGCTTGATAAAAATAGACCGATCGTATCAAGATGGTGAATTAACTGAAGTCATGAAGTTCGAGAATTTTAGTGTGAATGATGCCAACGTTAAAGGTACAAACACTATTGTACGTTCTTTTAATAAAGAAACGGGTGAAGCACTTTTATCTTCAGAAGTAACAGAGGGTCAATTCGTTTTTGCAGATGGGACAACAGCAGAATGGATAAGTAACAGTTCAAGATATTTGACAATTGAGATAGGTGATGATGGCAATAAGCCTACAAATGCAAAATCGATTGCAGAAAGTGAAACAAGAGTAGTAAGCTCAGAAGGAACGGTAATCTATTCTCATGAAACAACAAATCCTGTAAAGATGGATATGAGCTGTGCTTCAAAAGGCAGGAAACCCGTAAGTGGTACGGTGGAAACTGTGTATGGTAATAATGACATTGTTGTTGATTTTGGTGATGGGGAATGCTCATCAACAATTACAGTAACAATCAATGGGACCCGCCTAACTAGAGAAATTATTGGTGGTTAGGAGCAGTTAGGTTTAGTTAGGTTCATAGAGAGCTCCTGGACATTCACAGGAGCTCTCAACCCGGTTAAAAGGACACAAGTACAATCAAATATAACCAAGAGGTATGAAGTTATTAACAAGAGTTAGTTTATTGCTCGTTTTCCTGTCTTCGAGTATTACGTATGGCCAGAATACAAATCTGGCTGATGTGGAAATTGATGGGTTTTACGATATGTCTTTTGTAGAATTTCTGGATAGGGTTGAAAAGGATTATGGTGTGGAGTTTTTATTCGACAGGGATGCTAAAAAATATCAAAAGATTGAAATCAGTCAGCGTTATTTTAATCAACCGCTTGACAAGGTATTAAATCAGATTGCTAAAAAGTACCATTTAGAATACACCATTAATGAAGCCGGGGCTGTGAGTTTTATTGAAGGTGGTTTAAAAGATCCCAATGCCTTTGAAACATACAAGGGAGCACCTACTAAACAAAACCTGACCATTTCCGGGCGGGTTACAGATGCTAAAACAGGTGAGACTTTACCTTCTGTAAACATTAATGTAAAAGGAACTTTAAGAGGAACAAGTACAAACCTTGATGGTTATTTTACCTTATTTAATGTTCCAACTGATACGAGTACAATCGTTTTTTCATACCTGGGGTACAATAATTTTGAACTATCCCTTAATCCAATGCTGAAATTCAATGATATGAAAATTGAATTGATAGCAAGCACAACACAACTGGAAGAGATAGTTGTTACTTCAACAAGAGATGACATCCTACAGGTTAACAGAGTAGTGGGTATGGTTAAATTGACTCCCGCTAAGTTGAACTTGCTGCCAAATCTAGGAGAAAAAGATATATTCAGATCATTTCAGTTATTGCCAGGAGTAAGTGCTGCTAATGAAAACTCATCAGGACTATATATCCGGGGCGGTACCCCTGACCAGGCTTTGGTCACCTATGATGGATTTACAGTTTACCACGTGGATCATTTATTTGGTTTTTTCAGTGCGTTTAATAGTAACGCCATTAAAGATGTTAACTTATACAAAGGTGGTTTCGAATCTAAATATGGCGGAAGGATTTCAGGCGTTGCTGAAATAACAGGTAAAGACGGGAACCAGAAGAACTTTAATTTTGGGGGTGACATAAGCTTGCTAAGTGCCAATTTATATACTGAAATACCGATAGGTGATAAATTTACTATGCTCTTCGCAGGTAGAAGGTCATGGAAGGGCCCAATATACAACTCCATTTTTGAAACCTTCGGCCCTGAGGAGCCACAAGCACCAACACAATTTGGCAATCGACCGGGTTTCTCAACAACATCATCAACAGTAGCTTCTTATTTCTACGACCTTAACGGAAAGTTAACATTCAGGCCAACTGGGAAAGATGTAATATCCCTAAGTATCTATAATGGAATGGATAACCTCGACAATTCATCTGAGATACCATCTTCTATGCTCGATTTTGGCAGTTTTTCAGCAAACACTACCGATATTACTGAGTGGGGTAACACTGGGGCAAGCTTAAAATGGTCAAGGCAGTGGACTGATAAACTCTATGTAAATAGTTTACTAAGTTATTCATCATATTTCAGCAACAGGGATAGGTCAAATACCAGAACAATTACCCCTTCTGGTGGGGAGGAAAGGACAATAAAGGCAGGTTTGCTGGAGGAAAATAATATTGAAGATGTATCCTTTAAAGCTGATGTACAATACCAGATATCATCCGATAATACCCTGGAGTTTGGCACACAAATAACCAATAATAACATTGATTATTCTTATAGTCAAAATGATACGATATCTATTATCAGCAGAGATGACAATGCTAAAATATATGCTTTTTATGCCCAGGATAAGATCAGGTTGTTTAATCAAAAACTCCTGATTACACCTGGCTTGCGGTACACATATTATGACGTTACTGGTAAGAATTATTTCGAGCCACGTCTGTCGGCAAATTATTTATTAACAGACGATATTACACTTAAAGCCGCTACGGGTAGGTACTATCAGTTTGCAAAACGGGTTATACGCGAAGATGTGCTACAAGGGAGCAAGGATTTCTGGGTTATGGCTGATGGTAATACATTGCCTGTAACAATGGCTGACCATTATATTGCTGGTGCCAGCTATGAAAAAAATGGCTTTGTATTTGATGTAGAAGGTTATTATAAAAGGTTGCAGGGACTATCGGAGTATTCTTTGAGATTTACGGCAGATCAAGGGGGTATTACCTATGATGATAGCTTCTTTGAAGGAACGGGATCGACTATCGGTATTGATTTTCTTTTGCAGAAATCGATAGAACGATATTCAGGTTGGGCAGGATATACACTGAGTGAAACCATGTATAACTTTCCGGAATTTGGTGTGGATGATTTTCCTTCATCAAATGATGTAACGC
>JBDLIU010000280.1:0-5860 GCA_039714715.1 Bacteroidota bacterium | reverse complement strand
CCACAGACTTATTAGATTGGCAGATATTAAACTTTTATATGCCGAAGCATTGCATCATAATGGAAATGATCCAGATGCATTACAACAGGTACAAGACGTGAGAAATCGTGTAGGATTGGGTGCTTCTCCATTTACAGCCGAAGGAGTAGCAAAAGTTATTGAATGGGAGAGAATATTGGAACTTTCGGGAGAATCGCAACGATTTTTCGATATGATGCGCTACGGATATTTTGATGGAACCGGAGGAGCTGAATTTGATATTGTAAAAATTAAGATTCGAGATCCTGAATTCAATAGTATCAACCTTATAACAAAAGGATATCTACCTATTCCAACACGTGAATTGGACCTTAATGAGGGAATTGAACAGAATTTAGGTTGGTAGTTTTTTTAAGATTTAAAGATTTAGAAATATGAAGAATATATTGAAATATACTTTGGTCTTGGTATTTATTTTGGGAATAACACAATCATGTGTTAAACAGGCCGATGCAACTTACTGGGAGGATTATTATACTCCACCGATCCCACCCGTAACAGAAACTTTCACTCCCGACTGGTCGGATGGATTCAATGACTTTAACCGTTGGACTACATTAGTGAATGACGGTGAAGGAGAAGTTAAACTTGGAAATGATCCTAATTCTACATGGACTAAAGGTGATAATGGACTAAATGTAATTGCTAACGATGGTTGGGATCATAGATTGATCTCTCAAACAGTGAAAGGAGATTTTGTTGCTGAGATAAAAATAAAGTTAAATTCATTGAATGGGACTTATCCAAAAGCAGGTCTATTCGTTGGTAGTACAGGCGGTGAAGCACCAAAAACATGGATAGGTTTAGACGGAGGAACGAATAATGTTTATCGCTTTGTTCCGGGACCAATGTGGACAAATTTCGGTCCGGATCCAATGGATGTTTTTCAGTGGCACATAATTAAGGTAGAAAAGAAGGGAGATAAGCTTACCACTATAATCGACGGAGTAGTTTATGAGGAATTAACTAATGAAGCCATAAATAATATTGAAGGCGACATAGGGATAAGTGTTGAGGCTGCACAAGCTGATATTGAATACTTCAGAGTAAATAATTTTTACGACGATTTTATTACTCTTGATAATTGGGGACCAAAACCAACTATTGCCAGTGAGTGGGATACGGAAGGAAAAGGACTAAAAGTATTCGCCCGACAGGGATGGCATCATAGAGCTGTTGGTGAGAATGTAAGTGAAAATTTTATAGCTGAGTTTAAATTGAAAATGCACGATGCTTTGGGGATGTATCCAAAAGCAGGGATAATGATTGGTGAGCTTGGCGATGGTGAACCTCAAATGCTTTTTGGCCTTGATAATTTTGATGGAGGAAGCTCGATTGTAACGTTTATTCAGGGTCGCGGTTGGAAAAACATCGAAATAGAAGGGCTTAATGTAGAAGAGTGGAATGTTTTACGGGTAAGAAAGCAAGATGATGATATTATTTTTTACAAAGATGGTTTAGAATTTTATCGCGAAACATTAAGTATTGGTGTGCAAGGAAAAATTGGAATGTTAGTTGAGGGATGTAGTGCCGATTATGAATACGTATCATATAAATCAGAATAACTAATCAAAAACTATATATATATGAAATCAAGTATAATTACTAAGTTAAGTGTAGTAGCACTATTTTTTAGTTCAACAATAATGGCACAAGATATTCACTTGCCATTATCGGCTGATGCTAATGATGTTGTTGGTACTGCACACGGGACAATACAAGGAGGAGTAACATTTGCAAACGATGCCGAAAGAGGTGATGTTGCTGTGTTTAATGGAACTGATGGTTACATTGATATTCCTTCTATTGTTAACGGAAAATCAGGTGTTACAATTTCGGTATGGCATAAACCTAATTACGAAAAACAATGGCGAGCACTTTGGGAAATAGCAGAAGATTTTCCAAATAGAATAAGATTAATTCCAAGTAGAGATGGAGATGGAATGATGGAATTATATTTCAGAAAGGGTGATGCAGATATTTCTTCATCAGGTGGACATGGATATTTTGAATTCCAACAATGGCAGCATATTGTAGTTTCTTTCACCAATGGAGTTGTGAACGTGTACAAAGATGGACAAAAGATTGGCGACAATTATATTGGTGCAAATCCATTTGAACTAAACGATATATTGAATCGTTTAGGAAGCAACCAGTGGGGAGATTTCTATAATGGTTCAATGAGTGATTTTAGAGTTTACAACTCAGTTTTAACTGATACAGAAGTTACTGAACTATACATTGAAACTGAAAAATCAACTACCGAGATAGCAGGTAAATTATCTGTTAATAATATCAGTGAAACTTCTGCTGATATTAATGTGGTATTAAATGGAGTCGGAAAAGTATATTATATAGCTAAATCAGCTTTAGAGGCTGCCCCTAGTAGAGATGAAGTTTTGGCAAGCTCAGATTTTATTGAAATTAGTACAGCTAATACAGTTGTAACAACAGCTACAGATTTTAATCATACAACAGAGTATGCAATATATTATATTGCCGAAGATGCTTCTGCAACTGCTCAGGCTAATGTTTCTACTATTACATTTAAAACAGAACAGAGTGGAGAAAATTTCTATAACTGGCCATTGGCAGGTAATGCTGATGAAGTAGAAAATGGATTAAACGGTACTGCCGAAGCTGGTGTCGTATGGGCTGATGATGCTGAAAGAGGTACTGTGGCAAGAGTTGTCGGTGGAGTAATTACTCTTCCTTCTTTTATGAATGGGCTTGACAATATGTCGTTTGGAATTTGGTACAAAGTTGAAACTGCAAGTAGATGGTCTAAGATTTTATCTTTTGGAAGAGGAGATATCGACGGTACTTATCACAGAGAAGGTTTTTGGTTAACTCCCGATTTTGGAGATGGTGATGTACAAAACTTTGAAGCAGCAAATAACTTCGGCTGGTGGCAGGGAAGAGATATGGGACAACCTGCTGATAATACATGGCATCACTTTGCTGTTACTATTAACGGACATAATGTTATCGGATATTTGGACGGAGTAGAAGCATTTACTTACGGAATATTGCAGTCAGTTGGAGAAGTTGATGATGTAGAAAATGTTTTAGGTAAAGGTTACTGGCCCGATCCTAACTTTAATGGATTATTAAGTGATCTTAGAGTTTATTCGAAAGCTTTATCAGCAGATGAAGTAATAAGAATGATGAATGGTGAAGAAATAAGTACCACATTAAATACCGAGAAAATTATCGCTGGTTCAACTAAAATATATCCAAATCCAACTACTGGATTCGTAACAATTGATGCATCTGATTCTTCAAAAGTAGAAATTTTTAATACTCTGGGGCAGTCAGTGATGACATTAAGAGGTGGCGAAAAAATTGATGCGAATTTATCAACTTTGAATAAAGGTATATACATTGTTACTTTTGATAATAAAGTGAGTAAAAGAATTGTTTTAAAATAATTTTTGATATTAATATTTTCGGGGTGTTATAGTAAATAACACTCCGAATATACATTTATATAAAAATGAGGAAGATGATTAGTTTGGTGTGGATATTAGCAGTGTTATTATTTAGCTGTGCTTGTGATAAAGAAGATGATGGAGGAACTAATATACCGGAACCTGAAGTGGAGAAATACACAAATCCGGTATTTAACCCGGTTTTTGCTGATCCTACAGTTTTAGATAATCGTGAGCGCGATGGGTATTTCTATGCTTATGGTACTCAGGATAATTGGGGATTTGAGCCCGAAGGAGAACGTCTTGTTCCTGTGTTGAGATCTAAAGACCTCGTTAATTGGGAAGATATTGGGAATGCATTCACGTCAATGTTGAACTGGAATGGTGTTACAAATTTGTTTTGGGCACCCGATATTCAGTATGTTGATGGTAAATATTATTTGTATTATTCTTTGTCGATATGGGGAGGCGAAGAAACATCTGCAATAGGTGTTGCTTTGAGCGATACTCCGGCAGGTCCGTTTACAGATCTCGGAAAAATTCTGGATAAGGAAAACAGTGGTGTTACTAATTGTATTGATTCCAATGTATTTACTGATGATGATGGTAAAGAATATATAGTTTGGGGAAGTTTCCATGGAATATATATGGCAGCTTTAAAAACAGATCATAAAACAGCCAAATTAAATGAGAAAATACAAATAGCAGGAAATGCCTTTGAAGCATCATATATATTTAAGCGCGAAGGATATTACTATTTTATGGGATCTGTTGGAGCTTGTTGTGGTGAGAACGTATCTTATCACGTAACTGTAGCACGTTCCGAATCGTTAAATGGCCCTTATTTGGATATAAATGGAAATGATATAATGGATGCCATGGATTGGAATTATGGAGATAACGATATAAAAAATGTAAATTCTTTATATAGGAACAGAGCCTTTGTAGGACCGGGTCATAATTCAGAAATAGTAAAAGATGATAATGGAGATGATTGGATATTTTACCATGCAATAAGTGTTTCTGAATATACTTTACCAAATGGAAATGCAAAACGTCCAATGATGCTTGATAAAGTAGTGTGGGAAAACGGTTGGCCTATGATTGGGGTAAGTGGAACTCCATCTTCTTTTGCTACTGAAGTTCCAGTGTTTAATGAATAATTGTTAACGTAATGACAGAAGATGAAAGAGGTATTTGGACAAAGTAAGTTAATTGTAATAGCATTGTTTATTAGCGCAATGTTTTCTTGTGAAAAAGAACCGGTAAACAATCAACCGGACCCCGAGCCTGTTGATACAATTGTAGCAGCAGGCCATTATCGAAATCCATTAACAGTAGAGCATGAAGATCTGATGGCAGATAAAACTGAGGGAATAGCAGACCCTTCAGTATTTAGATGGATGGGGAAATATTATCTAATGAGTACTCAGTACTACAGTAATCACGGCGGGGAAGAAGGTTTTAAAGTTTGGGAATCTATCGACCTTGTAGAGTGGAAATATATTGGAGCTACTCAGGTGCAGAACTTTATTTGGGAGGTGCTTTGGTCTCCCGAGTTGTATTATTACAGAGGTGATTTCTATATATATCTATCAGGTCCGTACGGAGAAATGGCAGTATGGAAGTACGAAGTGCCGGCAGATGTTGTAAATCCTAATCCATTTGGTGTGGAAGCTCATTGGGTAGCTGTAACTCATAATTACTTACAAGTAGCAGACCATGCCATCGACGGATCTTTACTTATAGAACCAAATGGAGATAAGTATATGTTCTTCTCCGGTTTAAACGGGGTTAAATACCGTAAAGTGAACTCTATGACAGATGGAAATGGAGAAGATGTAATTCAGCTAGGGCAATGTACAGTTGATAATATTGTTATCGGAGGAGGAACTGTTGGTACTGTTGGATGGACAGAAGCTCCAACTTGTTTTAAGCACAACAACAAGTATTATATGACTTATACCGGCAATCATTATTTACGTCCCGATTATCAGGTACATTTAGCTGTTGGTAACTCGCTGCAAGATATAGTACCTATAGCCGACAATCCTTTTATATTCCATAATTCGGGCGAATGGACAGGTACAGGAAACTGTTATCCTGTAGTAGGTCCAAACTTAAAAGACTACTACTATACATATCATACTAAAAAAGGATACAGAATATCGGCTGAAGATGATGTCTATCGCAAACTAATGCTCGATAAAGTAGAATTTACTGCAACGGGTATCAATTCAGAAGCCCCAACATTTGATGATCGGTTAATACCTGAATTAGCAGAATATAGGAATGACTTTAGTAATGGAACAGAAGGACTAAAAATTATCGGAAATGTAGAAAAGGGCAGTTTTGCATTAAATGTGGATGCAACAGCAACTAAGAGATCG
>JBDLIU010000279.1:0-5889 GCA_039714715.1 Bacteroidota bacterium | reverse complement strand
TTAATGGGGTCTGTCTCCGTTTACGGACCTTAACAATAAAGTATGGTGCCCCCCCCGAATTTACGCAACAATGCAATTACGCAAGCCTGACCCCTATTTCAAGCCTGACCCCTATTTCTATTTAATCATCCATGTTGTAATCATCCATGTTGTGGGAAACACGTGAAGAATATTTGTGCTTCCCTGACATAATTGTGCATCTCAGAAATTGAAGGATGTTATTCGTGTCATAATAAGTTATTTGATTGGTACATTTTACTCCCTCTTTGACTGATGAATCATTTTTTAACAGGCAGTTTACATCATCGATGATTCCTGCATAATCATCTGTGTGATTGACAACTTTTACATAGTTTTTGTCATCTCCTTGAACAAAAACATCTAATGAACCGTGGAGTTTTATCAGATTGATGCCACCATCTTTCTTGATGAATGAAAAACGGTTGTTTTCCATATTTTGCCTTGTCAATTTTTGAAATTCAAAACCATTTATTTTTGTGTTTTCATAGAATCCATATTTAATCGGGATATTTAAATATTTAGCTATTGTTTCTATTAACAGGTCATGATTAAGGCTGAATATCCAAAGAGGACTTTCCGAACAATATTCCTTTAATGGCTCTAACAGATAAAGCCGCTCATTTATATAGGTCTTGTTTCTTACATGCCTCTCCAACAATAAGTAATAAACTGCCTCTAAATATCTAGACAAGACGTTATGCCATTGCTGATACAGTGAGTTATTGCCCCTGCATCGTTGTATTTCAACCTCTATCCTGCCAATAATATCTTCATAAGTAAGATTCTTTCTTTCCAGTAAAGGAATTACTATAGATTCAATTTCTTTGGGCAACTGGTAGTAACGAGTTCCTTTATTCCTGAACAAAGCACTTTTGAATTCACCTGTAAGTTCATCCACAAGCGGCAACCCAAGCTCATATGAGGCACCTGCCCCTAGTAAAAATCCTGTTGTCTTACCCATATAACCAGTGTCAAATCCGCTTATTACCTTGGCACGATGCTTGACCCTTTACTTGTCACCACCACCGTCTCCTCAGGATGCTGTTTCAATAAGCTGACCACATCCCATCTTTCAATCCTAGACATAATAACTTCAGCACTTTCATCATCGATTAGCTCCCTTGAAACAGAGGCAAGCATAACATGCTCCTCGGTTACTATCCTGAATAATTGGCTCATAGTTTGGACGTCTTCTTTGTTCTCATGGTCAGCATCAGGGAACTGCTTTTTAAGGTAGTCCTGAATAGCCTGAATTTTGTCCTGATCCATAATGCCACCTCTGAAATAAAAAAAGCCCACTGAGGGGAGTGGACTCTCGATACGTGTTGGAATTATTTGTCTTGTTTATTGTATTTAGGCTTATTTCTCTTTATGACATTTTGTTCTTTTTTTCGAGCATCATCAATGCTACCAAATTGCTCAATTTTAACCGTAGCACCTGGTATCTCCCCTAAATGCTCCTTGATCCGATCTTTAACGCGACCTCGCTTTGCAATCCCAGCATAATTAAGATTCCCAACTGGGGTCTCAATTCTATAAAGTACTGGTTTGTCGTTTGGTAACTGATCGATAGAAGCCTCATTATACTTCGTCTTTTTTTTCGCCATAAATTACACCTCTGGTTTTGTAGTCAAACAAGGCAGTACTCTCAACTTTCGATTCTGCCGTCAAAGTAATCTTTCCAAAACTGGGCGTTTCTTTTTATTGCTTCTGTAACTTCTTCTGGATTTTCTACATAAGGCTCTATTGCAGCCGATATTGTTTCATTAGAAATGATTGCAAAGTCAGTAGTAATTAGTTGGTCTGAATCAACTGCTTCTCTGACCTGGTTTATTATTGTATCATTATTTTTAAAAAGCCTTTCCAACTCTTCTTTTGTGACAATATAATCTTCGATTAAAAACGTGATGTTAGGAATCTCTATTATTTGTTTGGATGATATTTTCTCTTCTCTAAACAGATAGCTTTCAATTTCTCGCAGAGGTAGCAAATCCTCAACCCTTATCCTATCCAAGAAAGTCCTATTGAATCTTCGGTAGGGTTCGAGTTTTTTTAGCACTGCCATTTTTGTTAAATCTACGACAGCAATAAGAGAGAAATTGTATTCATAATCTTCTGGAAGATTTTCTGTGATTGTTGATTTAAACCATTCTATCAGCTTTTGATCTGAAAGGTGTTGATCAAGCTTTTGAGGTGGTATCATGCTTAAACCACTACTGATATTCTGAACACCTATTGCAGGATATATTTCATCGCGGATAGTTTTGGGAGGGTTTTCATAAGATTTGTAGATTAATATGGCTTTTAATTTATTTGAAACTTTTCGGATTAATTCCTCTTTTGAAATGTTTTTTGCCTGAAGTGTGTCATTAACTTTATCCAAGAATTTTTTTAGTTCATTTTTCTTGAACTCCAGCTGTTCTTGGTCGAGCTCAAGATTTTCAAGAGCTTGCTGCTGGTTTAGATTCTTTTCTTTTAATTCTTCAATTATTGCCCCAAATTGTTCACCTGAAGTGGCTTGGATCAACTCAGTCCTTTTCAAATTGACAATCAGTAACATGACAAGAAAAGTTATCCCCAAAACCAACAAACTGCCTTGTCCCAAAACAACCTTGCTTAGACCTGCTGCCCAGAAAACACAGCCATCTGGATATCTTTCTTGAATAGTGGATATAAATTCAGAAATACCTTCGCCAGCACTAATGGCAGATAGTTCTTTGAACGCGAACAGAACGGATATGTACAGAATGTAATTCAGGGTTTTTTTCCTGAACAACCAATCTATAAATGAATAGCAGAATTTATCGAGGTATCTAGTAAAATATCTATTCAATACTATGCCTCATTGGGCTGTCACCAAGACATATTTTTCCGAACCGCTGTTCGAAATTGCTATGTCCACATTTGCCTTCTTCCCTTTAAATACTCAAGTTACTTCAACTTAGCTGTTGCCTTATCAATTAAAGGCTGACAGCATCCATCTATCTGAAATGAGAGATTGTCAATATTTCTCCCCTTGACTTCAACTTTGGGGTATCTGCCATGCTCACCACACCTGACAGAGCTGAGAGTCTTTTTAATCCCCTTGGAGACTTCATCAAACATAGCCTTTTCAAGAGCACCACCAAGGTTATTGGAGCTAACTTTTTTCCCACCAACTTCAAAAGATATATCGATCATTTTATCACCTCAGACTATCCCAATAATATTTAATCCAGATTATTGTTCTTTGTTCCATCAGGGTTACTGACAGGAGTGTCAACTCCATTGATGTTTCTTTTGTGATAGTTTGGGTAGTTCCCCTTGTCGATCTCTTTCACAAACTGTGCTCTGGTCATATCCTCTCCAGTATAGTTGTCATGAAAATTCTGATTCCTACCTGAATCACTTTCCCGTGTTACTGTCACTCTTTTCCTAGCCATGACTACTTCTCCTTGGTTAAAGATTTATCTCGAAAATATGCCCTTATCTCTTGCCAATGGCAATTGAGTAGACTAATAAGCACGATTAAATCATTGTCAAGCTAGGCATACAAGATATTGTGGTGTCATGAAAAAAAACCACAAGATATGGACAAAATCAGAAGGAATCAGGCAATAAAAAAAGCCCCTCTGGTGGAGAAGGGCTTTCGTGATCGTTGTTTGTGGGGTTGATTAATAATTACCCGCCAGATGTGAAACGTAGATAAGAAGCAATGGCATCAGCTTTCGAAACCATGCTATCAATTTCATCTTGATAATATTCATTTTCATCTAAGTTAATACCAAGTTTTTCAATATATGCTTCCATCGCTTCGTGGAAATCAGCATCAGAAATTCCGTACCCAAACTCTTCAAAAGCACGGGAAAGAGCGGTATAGAATCGTTCTTCATCTAATGGATGCCCTGTGTGCCACGTATCAACACCCATCCAAACAGAAAGACAATCTATCAACTTTTCAATATTCATAGTTTTCCCCGTTGTTGAGAATTAAATAGGTCGGGACTAATGCGTACAACAGCCCGTTTAAGATGTTACACCCAAGATCGCCCTGAAGTTTTCTTCAAGCTCTCCCTTTAATTTTATAACTTCTTCATTATACCTTTCTCGGACAGTGTTCCAACGTTGACCCCGCTCTTCTCTTGCTCCCTGATTATGCTCACCTTTTAAATCATCCCAATCAAGTGAGTATAGGGTGAGATCAATATTTGATTCAAAAAGTATCTGGTTTATGTTGTTCAAGATTTCACATACTGAAGGAGTGAAATATATTTTCTTTTTGTGAAAAAGCCTGATGTAATCCTGATACCTCTCAACGAACAATTTGTATTTTTCTTCGGTTGGATCTTCCCCTACTGCCTGAAAGGGTTTTATTAAAGACCAAAAAGCAGCATCAACATCGTCAAGTTTGCCGTATAATTCTTCTATTATTTCAGCTCTCTTTTCATGAAGTTTTGTAAAAATAACTTCGTGTTCTTTTTTGATTTGCTCCAAGTTAGATTTATAATTTGCTATATCAAGCGCATGTTGTTTCTTCTCTTTTCCAAGAATCCTGTTTGCCCATACTTTGCCGAGCCATGTTGACAAACCAAAGATGATGGCACCAGCGGAACCGATTGACACAATAACAGCTGAGGAAATTTTAAAAATATCTTCTATATTCATAATCTTTAACTATCACCTCAACCCAACTCCGCCATTATCTCCGACTGAAATTGCTCATCACCAATAAGTCTCTCGGCAATCGCCTTACATAACGCCGTAGCCAGCACCTCACCCGCCCTCAAGAGCTCCTATTTTCGTCTACTGGATAGATGAAAAGAAAAGCCCTATTAGACCTATCACTGTGGCAAGAAAAGCATAAGACAACAAAATGTTTTTCGTTCTTTTAATTAAGCTGAAGGCGATAAAAAAGTCCGCTATCGACTTAAAAAATCGATTTTTCTCTGCTAAGAAATATGTCAGCAGAAATATCCCGCCTATAAATATCAACCAAATGGAGAATAAAACCAGAACCGTCTTGCTATGCATTACATCGAATAGCTCCTACCTTGTACTTGTTATTTGATCGAAGTAGCCCATAGTAATAATTCAACAAGCAATAATGAAATGAAACACAAACCACTAGCAATAGTTAAATAGTACAGGTTTCCTACTTTTCCAAATTTCTCTTGAGTATATTTTTTGTATTCAAATATTATCAATGGCCACAATGGATTATGACGCATCTCAGTAAGAGAATGTCTCTGCCATCTTTTAAATTGGATAACGATCAAAAAAAATGAAACGATAAATAAAGGACCGACAACCGATATCAATAAATCTATCATATCCATAACCTATTGAGTGCAACATCCGATTTCTTCAGAATTAGAAAGCCAATAGAAACAAACGGTTGCTTTAAAGCCTGTTCCTCCACTACCACCCAAATAAGGACTCATCCCATCATTGCTGAAACCCAAACCACCTTCTGCACCAAGTGGCCCATAGATACCAAGCCCTAATTCTGTGGCAAGAATATACCTTGGTGGTGAACTGCAAGACTGATTTTGACCTCCACAAGCAACACCACTACTGACCCCAGCGATAAAACCAGCCCCTAAGCAGACTTTGCGGTATTTATGCTTTCGCAATGTACTCCCATCACAGCAAGTTACATAAGCTTGTCCGTACCCTCCAATGAATTGTACTTCCCATCCACCGTATCCAGCTGATTTTAGCCCTTCAGGATCAATCGCATTCACAGGATTCCCACCAGCATAAAGGTACAGATTCAACCCACCAGCCAATCCAATCGGATCAGCAGTTATATACCTACCAGTGGAAGGATCATAACAACGATTCCAATTATAATATAGCCCTGTCTCGGTATCGTAATATTGGCCGGGA
>JBDLIU010000278.1:0-5892 GCA_039714715.1 Bacteroidota bacterium | reverse complement strand
CAATGGATTCAATATCAATGCTTAGATGCTTCGTTTTAGGCTCAAGCAGGATAATGGGAGATACCTCATTCGACAACCACTTTGCTGCCTCTTCATTTACCTTGTATTCCTTTTTGATCTGATCAAGTGAAGGATACATCACAGCAAAGGGCTTGGAAGGTCGGTTTTTACGCTCCCGTAGCTTGTTAATGACCTTTGGGTCGCTGGCATCACACATTAAAAGAAATCCACCTATACCTTTAATAGCAATAATCTTTCCCTGGTTAAGAAGATAAGCAATTTGTTCAACAGAAATTATATTGTTTTCGTCATCTGTAAATAGTGAAATACCGCAATCATAACAAGAGTTTGTCTGGGAGTAATGCCTTCGGTTCAACGGATCATTATATTCAGCCTTACAGGTTGGACATTGCTCAAACGAAGCCATAGTTGTTAGTGGCCTGTCGTAGGGCATTTTATTGATGATAGAGTATCGTGGGCCACAATTGGTACAGGTGGTAAAAGCGTAACCATTTCTCCGGTTGGTTTGATCATCAATATCTTGTCTGCATTCTTCACACAGAGCGAAATCAGGTGTTAAGGGTAGGTTAGGGCTTGCTTGCGACTCACTTTCGATGATGCTGAAATCAGAATATGCAACAGAATCAACTTGTTTGAAGGAAGAATTCGTAATGTTTGCCAGCAGAGGAGGTTGATCAATCAGTTGGTTGTAGAATAATTCAGCAGCCTTTTCATTAGCGTTGATCTCGATATGTACACCATCGCTTGTATTGTTAATCCAACCATACAAACCATACTGCTTTGCCAATTGGTAAACGTAAGGCCTGAAGCCTACGCCCTGTACTATTCCTGTGATATGAATGTGGTATGTATTCACCTTGACTAAAATAACACTTAGCAACGTCATCCTGAACTAGTTTCAGGATCTATTTATTAGGATGCCGAAATGATCCCGATTGTCATTGGGACGGCATGACGTTTATACTTTCTGTCATCTTGAACAACCCTTTCCATTATCCTCAACTTTTGTATCGTCATCCTGAACTTGTCTCAGGATCTCAACATGAACAACCTCATAATACACATATCAACTCAATTCCTTAAATTTGAATATGACCAACCCTGCCAGAAAAAATATAGACCTAATCACCAAAATCATAATCGTGGGTGCCGGAAAGGGCGGACGATCACTCATAGAATTCTTCCTGTCTGATCCATCTGTTGAAATTGTGATGGTTATTGATATTGACAAAGATGCTGAGGGTATAAAGCTGGCCCGGGAAGCGCACCTGCCCACTCATACTAATGTCAACCAGGTGATACTGACCAAAGAAGTTGAGTATGATATCATCATTGAGGTAACCAATAATACAGAGGTTCATAAAGATATCCTCGCCATCAAACCAGATGAAGTTCGCATGATATCGGGCGTTGCCTCTAAATTCTTGTGGGCTTTATTAGAGGAGCGATCAAATAATATGTATCTCCAGGATCGTTATTCTTCAATTAAGGAGGTGAGAGATACTGATAGCCAGGAGATGATTTTTGGTAGTTCAGATTCTATGGTCAACCTCGAGAAAATGATTGACCAGGTAGCACCAACCAACTCAACCGTGCTGTTTATTGGTGAGACAGGAACAGGCAAGGAGCTCGCAGCTGAGACTATTTATCATCGGAGTGCGCTAAAGGATAAGCCATTTATCAAGGTGAACTGTACGGCATTTTCAGCCGATATCATTGAAAGCGAATTGTTTGGTCATGTAAAAGGAGCATTTACCGGGGCCCTCAGTACTAAAAAAGGAATGTTGGAAATGGCTGACAGAGGCACATTATTTCTTGATGAGATAGGCGATATCCCTATGGCTATGCAGGTGAAACTATTGAGATTTATACAGTTTGGTGAGGTAAGACCAGTGGGCAGCAATGAGACTAAGATTATTAATACACGATTGATAGCAGCTACTAACCAGCACCTGGAGGAGAAAATCAAGGAAGGTGGTTTTCGTCAGGACCTGTTCTTCCGTCTGAATACATTTACCTTAGAATTGCCTGCGTTGAGACATAGAAAAGAAGACCTGCCCCTTTATATCTATCATTTCCTCAAAAAGGGAGTGCTCAAGCTGAATAAAAAGGTAGAGCGTGTATCTTCAAATGCGTTAAACCAGATGATCCAATATGGTTGGCCGGGTAATCTGCGTGAGTTGCAGGCTGTTATTGAAAGGGCTATTATTCTTACGAATACGAACAAGATTCAATCTAAACACTTGCCTATGTCAATCCAGTCAGAAAACCTGCTGGATTTCGACAAGGGATTCAGGGCAGCCAGAGAAATGGTTACCGATGATTTTGAAAAACACGCACTCCATCACTATCTGAATAAGTCACATGGCAATGTGTCAATGGCAGCGGATTATGCAAAAATGCCCCGCAGAACATTCTACAGGCTGCTCAACGAGCACGAAGTTGATCCTGATCAGTTTAAAGGGGAATAAAACTAATCAGGGTTTAAAGCAAAAGAATTGAGGAGCCCCAAGGTGGTGTAACCTTAGTAGCCATGGTCCCGATTGCTATCGGGATCAGTCCATGGAAAAAAAAAGAACTATAATATTTTGACGCCTGCCTGCCAGTTTACCCGCCTATGGAGGGAAGGCATGGACATTCCTGTTTTCCAGATTAAAATCAGCTGATTTTCACAATCGGAAGATATACAGCATGTTATATTTTTTGCTGTTTTGGGTGTCCTTCCCGAAAAAGGAAGTATAAGAATCCCAGCGGGATTCAATGTGGGTAGAAAAGAACGAGATAGACATTACCGTGCCATTAGGTACGGAATGTATCACATACAGCACCTAAAGGCACTGCCTTTTAACATTTTATTTAGCTGTCTACATTTTGTCCTTAACAGGACAAAGGAGATCATGTGTTTTTCTCTATAATATTGGGGTCTTTTCCGGAAAACAGGAAGAAAATTAGAATAACGAGTTTTGGCGCCTGCCTTCCGCATAGAAATCATAATAACCCTGGGCTTTGGCCCGGGGATAAAGAAAATTAGAGCAATATGTTTTGTCGACATTTTTGACTAACCTGCCCAATCAAGTGGTAATAAAGGATTAAGCGCATAAAATGATAACAAAACCAGAAGAACAAAAAGCCCCAGCTGGACGCTTGCCTGCCGCATAGAAATCATAATAACCCTGGGCTTTGGCCCGGGGATAAAGAAAATTAGAGCAATATGTTTTGTCGACATTTTTGACTAACCTGTCCAATCAAGTGGTAATAAAGGATTAAGCGTATAAAATGATGACAAAACCAGAAGAATAAAAAGCCCCAGCGGGGCGAAACCTTTATAGCCGAGGGTAAGCCTTTGGCGTCACCCTCGGTAAAGGTGAAAAGTAATGAAGTTTTGGCGACATTTTTGCCAAGCCTACTGATTCAAATGGTAAAGAAGGATGTAGGAGCAAAAATGGTGACAAAACCACAAAAGGAAAACTCCACATGGTCGTAGAATCATTCTACGACCAGTTTAGTATAGTGTGCCAAAAATGGCACAAATAATATATTGTATCTCACAATCAGTAATCTATATGTGCCAATAATGACACAATTAAAAAGCAGATAATCAGCTAAATATAAGTATTATATTAAATATAAATTAAATATCAATAAAGAATGTGCCAAAAATGGCACAGTATTATAAAATCAAAATCCGAGCGAATATATTTCTCCCTGATAATCAGCATTTTAAAGATTTATTTTATTGAGTGATCCTGCTTTGGCACACCATTCGTAATAGGGGTGTTCATAATGAAACCCAAAGCGATCATATTTGATGTTGACGGAACCATTGCTAATTCAGAGCGATGGGGGCACCTGCCTGCCAGTAATGAAGCAATAAAAATGTTGGGATTACCTTTTGAGTGGGATTGGCCAACATTTAAACGTATGCTTACTATACCTGGTACTGCCAACCGTCTGCGTCATGAGTTGGAAGCAAGGAGTTATTCAAAAGGTGATATCGAAGCATACATCGGGGCTTTTGTGCCAATTAAAAAGGAGTTATATATTAATAAGTACCTGCCACAGGTATCACTTCGAACTGGTATTAAAGAGTTCATGCAGCGCGCTATTGTTAAGGGTGTAAAGATGGCAATTGTATCAACAACTTATGAAGCACAGATCAATGAATTGCTGGCCACTAAACTGCCTGATGAGAAACCATTCTTTAATCCGGTATTGGGGAAGGAGTCAGGTGTCAAAACAGGATCAGAAGGAGTGTTATATGAAAGATGCTTGAGTGAGCTCAACCTGCAGCCTGAAGAATGTATTGTGATAGAAGACTCATCAGCAGGGCTTGCTGCCGCTCGCAAAGCAGGAATACCAACGCTTGTGTTTTATAATGACTATACCGAAAATGAAGATTTCAAAGGGGCAGTCCTGGTAGAATCATCTATTACAAATGTAGACCCCGATAAAATTTTGGCTGGAGAAAAACCAAACTAATAACCATTAACTATTAACCAAGAACCAAGAACTAATAACCAAGAACTAAGAACCAAGAACTAAGAACCAAGAACTAATAACTAAGAACTAATAACCAAGAACTAAGAACTAAGAACTAAGAACTAAAAAATATGTCAAGAAACATTAAACCAGATAGAAACCTTGCCATGGAGATGGTAAGAATCACAGAAGCAGCAGCTATTTCTGCCGCAAGGTACATGGGGACAGGCGATAAAGAAGCAGGTGACCAGGCTGCAGTAGATGCTATGCGCGCTGTGCTGGACACTGTAGATATTGATGGAACCGTGATTATTGGAGAGGGAGAGAAAGACGAAGCGCCAATGCTATACAATGGCGAAAAAGTTGGAACTGGGGAAGGACCGGAGGTAGATATTGCCGTTGACCCGGTTGAGGGTACTAACCTTCTAGCTTATGGAAGGCCAAATTCAATCGCTGTTTTGGCGGTAACAGAACAAGGGGGGATGTGGAGCCCGGGAGATTCATTTTATATGAATAAGTTGGTGGTAGAAAAAAGGGCAAAAGATGCTATTGATATTACCAAATCACCAACTGAGAACCTTCAAAATATTGCCAAAGCACTGGATAGAGATGTAAAAGATCTTACAGTGTTTATGCTTGATAAAGAAAGGCATCAGGAAATGATAAGTGAGATCAGGGAAGCAGGAGCCCGAATTTCATTGCATAAAGATGGTGATGTGATGGGCGCATTGATGGCCGCTATACCAGGTACGGGTGTGGATGTATTGATGGGTATAGGAGGAACACCTGAAGGAGTAAGCAGCGCCATAGCTGTGAAAGCGCTTGGAGGTGGCATGCAGGGTATGCGAGCCCCGCAGTTACCGGAAGAAATCGAAAACCTTAAAAATTCTAATGTAGATATTAATAAGGTCCTTACACTGGATGATCTTGTCAAGTCAGATGACGGCTTTTTTGCTGCCACAGGCATTACGGGAGGAACATTCCTCGAGGGAGTACACTATGATCGTGAAGATGGGGTGTCAACATACAGCATTGTTGCCAGGGCT
Source organism: Bacteroidota bacterium (assembly GCA_039714715.1). Lineage (GTDB taxonomy): Bacteria > Bacteroidota > Bacteroidia > Cytophagales > Cyclobacteriaceae > S012-113. The sequence goes on along the minus strand of JBDLIU010000278.1, from coordinate 346 downwards.
TTAACTGGTTCAATCCGGTACATAACAGGTCATCATCAATTAAAAAGACCAATAGATTTTAAGAATAGAAATATTGAAGGGCATTTGGGTGTGGATAATCTATAATTAGATGCTAGACAATAGACGTGAGACATAGACTCCTATTAACCAATAACTATTAACTATTAACCAATAACTATTAACTATTAACCAATAACTAAGACATGGCACTAATAACACTAAGACAATTACTTGATCACGCAGCTGAATATGGCTATGGTGTTCCGGCATTCAATATCAATAACCTGGAACAGATCCAGGCTATTATGCGCGGTGCAGAAAAAACTGATTCGCCTGTAATTCTGCC
>JBDLIU010000277.1:0-5946 GCA_039714715.1 Bacteroidota bacterium | reverse complement strand
ATATTAGCCCAATTACACTCCATGTTTCCTTCCAGTATTTGGTTCTTTGGAGAAAGACTTGGGGACAGGTATACAATGAAAAGAAAAAATGACACACGCCCCCTAACAATGAACTGTGCTAAAATCCAAGCCTTTTTAAACATTATTTAGGTTCACACTCCTAAAATTTTCATCGTAGCATAGGCCTGATTTGGCTATCGCCAATGATTGCTTAAGTAGCTTGTTGGCTACAGCAATCAATGCCAGCTTCTTGGGCTTTCCTTTTCCTATAATCCGCTGGTATATCTCACGACATGATTTGTTATGCTTACAGGCCGTAAATGAGCACATGAATAGCAGATTTCTTATAAGATTATTCCCTGTTTTGCTTATCCGGCTTTTACCCCTAACGCTGGATCCTGATTCGTGGATGGTTGGATCAAGACCAAAATATGAAATTAATTGTCGGCTGGTTTCAAACTTCTCAAAACCATGTGTTATTACGATTAAGTAGATAGCTGTCCTCTTTCCTATTCCTGGGATTGAACATAACCTGGATATCATATCTGCCTGATGTACTTTCACCACTTCTTCAAGCTTAATCTCTAGTGTATGCACCTCTTGATCCAGCTTGCGGATCTGACGACGAACCGAAGTTAGTACAGTACCTTTTTTTATTCCTTTAGCAAAGAGCCCATGAAGCTTGTTTTTAAGGGCTGTCCGTTGCCTCAATAACAGTGATATCAAACTATGCAGCTCATTTGCCTCAATGATATATTTTGAGGGAGGCTGCCATAATTCAGGATCTTCGGCCTCACCGTACAATCGGATCATCTTGGCATCTGCTTTGTCTGTTTTTGAGGTCTTTAATCGCATCTGGATAAACCTTTTTACAGTTAGCGGATTTATTACTGAGACACGAATTGATCTTTCATGTAACCATGTAGCCAAGCCCTGGTAATAGCACCCAGTTACTTCCATCACACAATGACTGTTTTCTGCTAAGATCTTGCCAAATTCCTTGAAACCCGAAGCATCGTTTAAAAATTGATAATGGTGCTCCAACTGGTCCACAATATCAAATACATCCTTCGAAATGTCAATGCCATAGAATTGTTTATTTTTACTCATACATTTTGTGTTAGGAAAGAACAATCTACCGTACTTCTTACAACCTAGAAACGGGCTCGCCGGCCCAATGAACTGTTCAGAATTATAGTAGAAAAGAGAGGGGATTACCAATGTTAACGAGCTTCAGGCTCACTAAGTAACCTAACCTTAATCCTCTCTTTTGTTCTTTCTGATTAGCACAGCTAAAATAAGTAGATTGTAAACTTAGGTTAGGTAAATTCCATTTGCCTGTCACACTTTTTGCGACAAAAGCCCCATCTTAGTTAAGGGGAAAACTGCCAGGCAAAAAGGCGCGCCTTAGGCAAACAGGTATTTACCCGGACCGTTGTAGGTCATAATTATGATTAAATCAAATCGAAAAAAGAGCCAGGTATTTGCCCTGTGGATTGCGATCGGAGTTCTGATCATTTTCTCAATTGTCAAATTGAGTATTGATACTGCTAGTAATAATAAAATCTAGAAGATAGCAACATCGGAATTTGGCTTGATATTCCCTGAATACGAAATAATCGATTGCCGGATCGGCCCCAACGCCGGTAGCAATTCTAAATACATTGAGATAGAGTTTTTTGATTCGGAGAGAGATACGACTGATCTTATTTTTATGCGATATCGGGAGCTCGAACTGGATAATATCTATGATTCCGATCTAGAGAAAATGGAAAATTGAATTACGCCCTACAACACAGTACATACGCCAATCTGCTTGTCACGTCTTTTGAATACTCAAAACCCGCGCCAATTGAATAATCGTATGTACTAACCGTTGTTGCAGCAAGTGTGAAAATAGAACGTTAAACAAACGGCTAATAACATAAAAATATATTTTAGAAACTTATAAATTCTTAAAAATGAAGATCAACCGACTAAAAATCCAAAGAAGAATTTTATGCAACATCATTTATTCCTTTTTACTTGTGCTGTTCATTTCGTGTACCACACAGTCGAGTGAACTTAACGCCCTTCTCCCAAAGATAGACAATGGGATTTATGAGCAATGTGAAAAGAATGTGAGAGAATCGTTGGATAAACTAATTGACAAATATGGAGTATATGGGGTATATCCACGAAAAGATCGCGATTGGACAGAAAATTCTGTTAAGGTTGATCTTGAGGAAGGTCATTTACCTGCTGCTGCCGCCCGTTTTTTTAGAGCTTATGAAACCTTTGGCGATGATACTTATCTGCAGGCCGGATTAAAAACGGCTGATTTCTTTTATCAGATCCAGCATGAGAATGGAAGTTTTCCTGCTGCCGCAGTTTTAGAGCGAGGAGGAAAGGCTGCACCTGCCATTTCTCGCAAGCATAAGCATCCGCTGGGGGTTGCCCGAATGGAGGACGCTCATCAGTATCCGGCCTTTTGCCTGATGCTTTATGCCTATAAATTAACAAGAAAGGAAGAATATTTAAACAGTGCAATGAAGTGGGGAAACCTGTTCTTCGAAAAAATTCAGTATCACGATTGGGGGTGTTCACCAGATTACTGGGATGGCAAAATCCGACCAATTGGCAAGGCATATATCAAGGGTGACGACTGGGATTATGGAGTCCCCAATGGCGGTTCATACAGCGACCATGCCACCTACGACGGTTTTATGACTACCATGGTTATGTACCATCTGACCAAGAATCCAAAATATTTGCAATACAGTTCCAAACTCGGGCAATGGATATTTCTTACTCACCAGGGTGAAGGCGAAACACGGGGCTGGGCAGATAACTATAACCGACACAATGAACCTGTACAGGCAAGACATCATGAAGGATGGAATATTGAACCACGCACGGCCAATCGTTTCACTCTACCCATGATGATGTGGTTTTATGTAATGACGGGCGAAGAACGCTATCGTACTTTATATGAAGAAACCATAGAATGGCTGCAATCGATGGAACAACCTCACGGCTCCAGAGCACCCAAACATGCCTGGTTTGACGAAGCATCGTTAACACCGGTAGGCTGGCCATCGGAATATCTTCCGGATGGAACAGAAGCCTGGACTACGGATTATCAATCCTACCGGTATGACCAGCCTTCCACCTGGCCCCAGAAAAAGAAAGACCTCGGTATAGCGAACGGTGGGCATCCTGCGTATACAACGATAAAGGTTCAATTATCAGGCGCTGAAAAAATGCTGTCGATACTCAAATCTGGAGGTTTTGAAGGATGGCTAAACCTCTTTAAAGGCAATGCTAACTGGACACCAGAACAATTCATGGAAAAGCGTATTGAAGCTGCGCAACGTTGCATCAACACAAAAGCTATCCCTAAGTCCCTGGATCAGAAGTGGCAATTTGTATGGGATACCCGTCTTGCCAAAGGCAAGGTGAGCCTGAAGTCCGTTGCCTATGGAGGTCATGGGCTGTTGAAGTGGACCGAGGATTTTACAGATTTGTGGAACGTCCATTATGACTGGACCTCCCGAGTAATTGCAGTGGATAACTGGCTTGATGTTCCCATTCCAGAACTGCAGGGATTTATGGAAGCAGAGAAAACGAATTTTAATGGAGCCGAAATAAAACAGGAGAGTTGGGGGTATTCAGGTACTGGGTATGTCCAACCGGGGCAGGATAGCATATCAATCGACTGGCACGTGAAATCATCCACTGCCGGGTCCAACAAATTGGTCATCATATGGGCTAATGGTTCCGGTACAGACAAGTCAATGTACCTTGTTGTGAACGACTCCAAGCCACAAAAACAAACATTTTCGGGTTTCACGAACTGGAACAAATGGAATGGCAAAACGGTGGATGTTACATTGAAAAAGGGAGAGAACACGATTAAACTCAGTTCAATGAATGGTGGCCCCCACATAGACTTCATCTACTTTACGGAACCCATTTTAAAAGTAAACTCAATAGATCGCTTAAATCTCGTTGATTGAAATCTATACATGCAGAACAACTGTTTGAGTTTACGTCTTTTTAATTATATCATAAATGATAATTGTAGTGGCAGTTGGGATTAGAAAAATAAAATAGGTAACGATATGATTAGATAAGATGCAGAGGTATTATGAAGAACAATATGATATAAAATAGATTACACAGTAAATGTCTTTTTAGAAAAAAATTCTTTTGAGTAAACTTGTTTAGAAATATAAGGATATAATTATTCTGGACTAAAAAGAATGATGAAAGAGAAATAACACCAGCTGCCAACAAAGTGTAAATTTAATAGCGGGTTCGGTGTGTGTTCCAACATTGGATTCACGCCCAATTATCCCTTCCTATCGGACGGATAACCGCACGTAAATCCGCTACTAAACTTACACCAACCGTTAGAGCACATATTTACCCTCAACTATGAAGTTGTTTGCAACATTTTCCATATTGCTATTTATTCCTTTATTAAGTACTGAATCACCTCAAAATGGCACTGAGACAGCGACTCATATTTTTTGGGAAGGAGAAAGATTCCTATTCCCTGAAGACTACGAAGGTGAATACCCACCAACAGATCCGGCGCTGAATAGTTTTTGTGAAGAATATGGCATGCACACAATGGGGTATTTCGGCTTGTTCTCCGTTCTTGATATTCCTAAGCGGAAGAAGTTTAGAAGCAAGTTGTTAGAGAAGGTTTATTTCGCACCAGCTTTTGACAAAGAAATGTCATTCTCTCGAGAAGGGGACTCATTAGGTATCTTGTACCAGCAATTGATATTTGACATCTACGAGTTGTCAGCAAGAAAGGCCCGAAGCTTGCTAAATTTTAAGATCAGTCAGACGGACAGTACTTATGGCATACAGCGGTATTTTTACAAGACTATCGAGGCAGATGTATTAGAGTTGAATAAAGCTGCTATTGATGCATGCATGTTTGACATCTACTTAGGGAACGTGGAGCATGCCTATACAAGCTGGAGGCATCAAATAGATTCAATGCTGAATGTATTTAGTGATTATAAGACCACTAATGAAGAGCGATTACGTTTTATAACAAATAAGCCAGTCGACGAACGATACAAGAAAGCTGAGAGTGTAGTTGGCCCAATGCAATAAAATAAACGTGCTCTAAGTAAATTCCATTTGCTATGTCACACTTTTTGCGCCCTACTCCTAACCCATCCGAGAGCAACCTTGTATGCAAAAAGGTGCGCCATTGGCAAACGTATATTTACTCAAACCGTTAGGGATCATTTATGAAAAAAAAGACAATTATATCAGCTGTAAAGGTTCTACTGGCTTTATTGTTGATAATACTATCACCTATTTGGACAAGATACCCTGGTGGATACTGGAAATTTGTAATCGGAATCGCTATAGTTGTGATCTGTATTTCCATCATTGTAGATATAATAAGGGAAATTCGGGCTATAGTAAAACAAAGGAAGTCTCTAAAGATCAGAACCTTTCTAAGGTTGTCAATTCTTGTGATGGGAGCTTTCCTAATGCTTTTAATCCCCGCAGACTTAGAGGATAAGCTTTTTGGCAAGAAGATATTAGAAGCATATCATGAAAGCTCTCACGGCGGTGCCACATTTGTATTACGAGAACCTAATGGTTTTGAGATCCATGATGTAGGATTTTTCTTGAATGATGAGTTTTATATCGGCAAATTCACAAGAATATCTGACACCCTCTATCTAACTTATAATGGAGATTCGTATGTCCTGCTAGGAAATAAGTTGCTTATTGATCAAAGCGAAATGAAGATTAAACGAATTATAGGGGACTCAGTTGTAAGTTCTGAATTTCACTTCCATTTAGTTGATAAAGAGAATGAAATGAAAACGATCCCTAGGTAAACCCCATTTGCTATGTCACTCTTTTTGCAGATGAAACCAAACGATAAAGACCAGCTCCCCGTACAAGCAAAAAGTAGTGCCATTA
>JBDLIU010000276.1:0-5965 GCA_039714715.1 Bacteroidota bacterium | reverse complement strand
GCTAGTTCGTAACCCTCTCCAACTTTATACCAACCTCGCCTTTGCCCTAAACCCAAACCTCACCCTTTGTGACTTTTCGGACGGCAAAGTTACAATGAAATAATGAATTTGTGACTATCAAAAAGTGATATTCTCCAGATAAAACATGTGTTGACTTGCTCCATGCATCAGTTTGGTTCAGATAAAATCATCAATTAAGAAGTGAAGAACTCAGCCGGAGTTCAACAATCTTGATTAGCAACTGGTTTATTTGTAACATAGTATTAATATTTTTTATCGATTAGTGGCAATGAATTATAAACACACACACCTTATCACAATAGTACTTATACTAACATTCACTGGAACGATTGCTCAATCCCGGTATGATAAACTGCTATCAAAATTTAGCAACAAAACCATAAAGGGTTTAAGAGAAAACAATTTAATAAGTCCTGAATTGAATTTATCTATTGATAGTTTCTATATCGATAAAAAAAACAAACATTTAAAATTATTCTTCTCGAATGAGTTAACACACCTGCCGGTCAGGGAAGATTGGCTTGATTCTTTTCATGCATTGACAAATCGAACGACTAAAAAAAGATATAATCTGGAATGCTATAATAAAAATGTTCTTGTAGAAAATCTTGTTCCCAATTACTTTAGGAATCATCTTAATCCTGATCCTGAAAGATACGAAGTTAGAAAACCAACAACACAACATGTAAAAAATCTCGACAGACAATATGATTATGAATTAGGGCTAGACAATAAACATATTGCTATATGGGGTGGACATGGCTTATATTACTCAAACCAGGATAGTATCTGGCAATGGCAAAGACCCAACCTTTTCACAACAGTAGAAGATATGTTAACCTATTCTTTTGTAGTGCCTTATATAATACCCATGCTGGAGAAGGCGGGGGCCAATGTTTATTATCCCAAAGAAAGAGATACACAAACAGAAGAAATCATTATCGACAATGACTCTCAAACAGCTTCCATCTCCTATACTTCAAACGTTACTATTACTGAAGGAGGTTTTAAGAACAAATCATTTTTTACAGGCACAGAAAATCCGTTCTTATTAGGCACACACCCATCAATGCCTGCATCCACTAATACTAGTGATTCAATTACATATTATTTTGAACCTGAAAAATCTGGCGATTATATGGTCTACATATCGTATGCTAAATCCGATAGTAATGTAACCGGTGTAAAATATAAGGTTTATCATAGTGCAGGCACAACTTCATATTCTGTTAACCAGAAGATGGGATATGGCACCTGGGTATATCTAGACAGATTAAAATTTATTTCAAATAATGGCTATAAGATTGTGGTATACAATTCTTCAGAACAGAAGGGTATCATTACTTCAGACGCTATAAAAATCGGTGGTGGGTATAATAGAATAGAAAGAAATGGCAGTAGAAGTCAATATCCGGCATACCTGAATGCCGGGAGGTATTTTTTACAATACTCTGGAATTCCTGATTCGGCTGTTTATTCATTAAGCTATGGAACAAATGATTACCAGGATGATTATAAAAGTCGAGGAGAATGGGCAAATTACCTGGCAGGAGGTGATTACTCGAAAAACAGGGATAGTTCAATTGTTGGTTTAAATATCCCTCTGGATATGTCTATGTCGCTTCATACAGATGCAGGAGTAACTAAAACTGATTCTATTATTGGTACTCTGGCAATTCATAGCACAACCGGGCTGCATGAGCAAGATACTCTACCGGATGGGCGCACACGTTATACCAACAGAGATTTAACTGATATAATTCAAACAGAAATTATTAACACTATTAGAGCGATTCATAGACCTGACTGGACAAGAAGATCTATATGGGACAGACGCTATTCAGAAGCCACCTACCCTAATGTGCCATCAGTTCTGATAGAACTGTTATCGCATCAGAATTTCGAAGATATGAAATATGCCCTAAATCCAGAGTTTAAGTTTGATGCAAGCAGGGCGATTTATAAAGGTATTGTTAAATATATAGCCTCAGCAAACCAACAAGATTATGTAATTAGTCCTTTGCCTGTTAAGGATTTTTCCATGTTTTATGAAAATAGTAAACTACGACTTACCTGGAATGAAACCATTGATCATCTGGAAAAGAGTGCTAAGGCAGAAGCATTTATTATATATACACAGATTGAAGATAATGGCTATGACAATGGCACATTGGTAACAGGTAATGAATTTATAATCGAATCAATAGAGACCGGCTTAGAATATTCATTTAAGGTTACTGCAGTAAACAAAGGAGGGGAAAGTTTTGATTCAGAAATACTTACTACCACCATTTACGAAGAAGATTCAAATCCTGTATTAATTATCAATGGTTTTGAAAAAACGACAGGGCCGGAATTTATTGATACTGATAGCATTGGTGGCTTTGCCTGGTGGAAAAAATCTGCCATTGCAGATGGATATGAGTACTCATATGCGGGTAAACAATATAACTTCAATAAAAACGATCCCTGGATTTCTAACCCCAGGACCGGGCATGGCGCAAGTTATTCAACCTATGAAGGCACATTGAAAGCAGGCAATACTCATGATTATCCAAAGAAACATGGCAAACATCTGAAAAGGCACAATATCTCTTACATTTCAACCTCCTTAAAAGGTTTTGAAATCAATATAGATGATTATAAAAACATTAATAAAATTGATTTGATCTATGGCAAGCAGAGCACATCAACAATTGGCAGCAAAGATTATTCTGTTTTACAACCCAGTACAAGAGATGCTTTAGATGATTGGTTTGGAGAAGATAAAAGCATATTGATATCCGGGGCCTTTATCGCTTCGGATGTGTTTGATCTGCATGCAGCAGATTCACTTCGCTCCAATTGGGTAATGAGTAACCTGGATTATAAGCTCATTGTCGATAGGGCCTCGGAATCAGGATTTGTAAGAGGTCAGGCTGTTTACACGTTAAACATGAAACCTTCTGCTGATATTTATGATTTACGATCGGTTGATGCTCTAACTTATATCAATAGTGGAAAAATACTTTATCGGTATCCGGAAAGAAAAATTGCTGGTGGAGTTTATTCTGATCACAACAATCTGAAAAAAATAATACTTGGGTTCCCTCCAGAAGCGATAATTAACAATCAGGAAAGTATGTTTGATGAAATAATCAGATTACTCAAATGGAATGAGTAATCCTGTTATCATTTTTATTCCGCTGGCTCAGGGTACTTTGCCATAATCTTACTTACAGCTATCTTAATCCGTTCTTCCCTATTATTAGGATTATCCTGGATAGTACCACTTCCTGATGACTCCCAAACAAGTTTCTTCTCATTGGCATCATAAACATCAACTACAAGTGTACCCACCTTATAGTCATATTCATCAAATGTAGTATAGGACGATGTCATTGATGGCCCCCATCCATAACGAGGACCATATCCATAATAGCTTCCATATCCGCCCATTCCCATTGTGGTTGTGGATGCCGTAGTTTTTGTCTTTTCTTCTGTCACTATATAAAGTGTAACAATCAGGTCTCCATTCTCTTCAACCAACTTTAATCCTCGCTTAGCAAACTCACCTGCAAATGCATTCTCAACTCTTCTTTGGTCAAACTCAGTCAGAAGTTTGTTGCTCTCTTCTGCCCAGCCATGATACTCAAATGTTTGAAACTTTGTGAAATCAACAGAGCTGTCATGATCAGATACAACTTTAATACTTGTACATGAACCCAATAGCAACAGGCTTACCATAAATGCTGCAACAAATAATCGTGTTTTCATAGCCAGGTTTATTTTTATATTACTCATTATCAAACTTATTACGTAAAATTAATCAATTGGTTTAGAATAAATCAATAGCATTCAATCAAACAATTTATCATTTGGCATTATCAACCAATATGGTAATACCCTTGATTACTTTTATCTCACATTCTACCTTAGGTTCAGCTGCATTCTTTAACATAGCCTGGGCTTTTTGTTTCCAATCAGCATTGTGCAGAATATTATTACTTAATGCCTGCATACCAAGGACCGAAATCCTTGCCAGATCGTCACTTAAAGGCAGTGCTTCTCGCACCAACGGATATGTTTTGGCTAATGCTTTCATCTGTTTATGATTTTCTATCCAGCCAAGCAATTGCTTCTTTATCTCCTCCTTCAATCCAGGGTCATTATTTTTCACATAGTCATTCACTAACTTATTAAACTCCATTGCCTTGAAAGCATCAGGTTGAGCAGCATCCGGCCATCTTGTAAAAGGTGAGAAAGATGTGTATTTCTTCACCCTGTGTCTCTTGTACCCTTCGATCGGCTCAATATAATCTACCAGTGTTTTAAGAGTTTCAAGATTTTCCTGGCCTGCCATTCTTCGCAACAGAGTGTTCTGTGTTTTTAAGTGAAGTAAGCCATGCTCTTCCAACAGAATAGACATCTCTTGCATTCGGGCATACATATCATTTACATCTCTAACTGAAGCCGGTGACCAAAGTCTTTCTGCAATTGCGGCTGTTCGAGGCCAGATCCTGGAATCAACAGTTTCTTTAGTCACTAACTCTGCCCACATGGTTGCCTCGCCTCCCAATACATGTTTTCTGGCTTCTGGTGAAAGCTTTATATCTTCGGAAATAGGATCATTTAAATAGTGAAAAGATGCCGGTTGAACGAGATCAATGTAATAACCATTAGATAATAGCACATCATAACCTGATTCCGCAGCCTCAACCAATGCCTGTTTCCCTCTCCAACTTTGAATTACAATATTTTGAGGCAGATCATTACTTTTGATTTCATCCCATCCAACCATTCTTTTATTGTTCGCTGTCAGAATTTTCTCCAATCGTAAATTAAAATAGGCCTGCAATTCATGATTGTCCTTAATACCTTTCTTAGTCATGAATTTCTGGATATCAGAATTGGCATCCCATTGTTTACCATTGTTTTCATCGCCCCCAATATGCATAAAATCATCAGGAAATATTTTTGCCATCTCACTAAGAAAATTATTCAGGAACTCATATGTGTATTCTTTTGTTGGGTCTATTGTTGGGTCCTTAACGCCATATGTTCTGTCTATTTCATATGGCCCAGGAGCAGATGCCAGTTCGGGATATCCAACCAACCAACTTGTAGCATGCCCAGGTATATCAAATTCAGGCACCACCCTGATTCCTCTTGCTCCTGCATAGGCAACAATTTCCCTCAATTCATCCTGGGTGAAGTAGTTCCCGTCAGATCCTAATTGATGAAGCTTTGGGTATTTTTTACTTTCTACACGGAATCCCTGATCTTCAGTAAGATGCAGATGAAGTACATTCATTTTCACTGCAGCCATTGCGTTAAGATTACGCTTTACAACATCTATTGGCATCCAGTGGCGACAAACATCTAACAATAAACCGCGCCAGACAAACCTTGGGCTATCCTTAATATCACAATGTGGAATATAATACCCATCGTTGTCTGATGATATTAATTGTAATACTGTTTCCATACCACGCATAGCTCCTATATCTGTCTTGGCAGTAATGCTTATACCCTCTTCTGTTACATTTAGTAAATAAGATTCATCAGTGGTTATGGATGGTTCAGCTGCATTGGTATAGGTTATTTTTAATGACTGGCTATTCGGTTCACTAACAGGAAGCCTGGACGTAATAAACAACCCCGTTCTGTTAATTAGCCTGTTTATAAATCTTGATGCATATTCATCCACATGTTTACTTTCCGGGCCATCAACTGTTACATTAAAGGATTCATTCAGCCTATACTCCTCTGTATGCACTTCAATCTCTGAAGGCCAGGGCATTAAATTTATTTTTGTTTGAGCAAATACAACAGTATTCATCAACAGAATAATCCAGAAAAAAACAGTCCTCATAAGTAAAAATTCAATTTGGTTGAAAAATTCTTTTTCTATCTCCTAAATAGAAACATGAATATGTCTTTCAGCATGATAACTTGACCTTAC
>JBDLIU010000275.1:0-5970 GCA_039714715.1 Bacteroidota bacterium | reverse complement strand
GTAATGCATATTCAGATTTCGATTTGTCATTTAAGTAATCGCCATCCATGTGTTCTGTAAAAGCATAATAGTTACTAATTAATTTTGTAAGCGAAACATCTTCAATGTGTTGCAATCTTCCAGAGTTTTCTAATTGATTGAAAGTCGTCCTATTCCATATATATGGTCTATATAATACATTCCATGTCAAGCATAGAAAATCAATATTTGAGATATCCTCTATTTTTCTATTATGAACAGAAATTGCAAGACTGTCAATTTTAGTTGAAATTTCAGTAATCATTGCTATATTTAGTTCGACCTTTAAAATATCTTCTTCCAAATCTTGAATTAATAGTTTGGCGTTTTCTTTTATATTATCTTGTTGTTGTTTCTTTAGATCCCAAGTATTAATCTGTAAAGCAATTAAAATCCCAATTACTACTAGTGCAATCTCGCCGATGGCATATTTCATATACGTCAATGGTTTGTTGTCATCTGCCATTTTTTTACGGATTTTTCTGAAAAATGGAATCATATAGTAAGGTTATTTATAATAAAGGCTAATACCGGTATAATAACCAGGTATTTCTTATATCTCCTCTATTATGGTGTTAAGAATAACATCCAACCTCATTGATTGTTCCATTGTAGCCTCAGATGACTGAAATTATCAGTGACTTGCAAGAGACAAAAAAAGCCTTTGATGCAGATCAAAGGTCATTTGTACTTTTTAACCAGTTCTTAACCTTCTGTCAGGGGACAACCAGGGGACAAAAAAGACCAAACCGGAGAGTTGAGGCTGCACAGATTATTATCCAAAATCACTTAAACCAGTGATACCAACAGGCCCTCTTCTGTTTTTTCCACCTTTGCAAGTTTGTTTTTGGTAAGCCCTTTTATGGCTTTGTCCCACTTTTTGTTGCTAAGCCCTGTTTGTTCTTTTAATTCATTCAGGTCAAGAGGAGAATTGTCTTTCAGGAGATTCATAACCATCTTCTCATCCTCAGTCAGCTCAATAGCCTTTTTTTCAGGTTTCATTTGCGGGAAACATGAGATGACGGATGGGTATGTCGCTTGTAGTGATTTAGTTTAGTGAGGAGTTGAATGAAGACAAAGACAAACTTGTGACTCACAGCATCTCATTATCCTCCAGCCATTGCCTGACCCGTTCATGCGAGGCCTTGTATTTGGCTTCTATATCGCGGACGATCTGCAGGAACTCGGGTTCATCCCTGATGCTGTCAAAAAAAGGACTATACTTTAGGATTGCTACATGATTGATGCCCATCCACTTTCTCTGATTAGCCTCTCTTAAGTGTTCATAGGCTTTCTCCTTTTCACCTATGAATGCATATACTGCTGCAAGTTCAAAATGCGCCTCATGCGGATCAAAAACAAAACTCCGTCCTCCCAATTCAACTATATTACTGTAATTTCTAATTTGTTTTTCAAAGTATTTCTTTGCCTGATCCGGATACCCTCTTTCAAAGAGTAAATATCCATGTACGCTTAAAAAAAGCATTAGTGATGCTGAGTCCCCGCTCTCTTCGATCGCCTCAACCATTGGGGATAAGTAAGTATAAGCTGACTCAAAGTTTCGCAGCATAAATGCATTGTATCCTAATATAAAATCAACACTTCGATTGCTATCTCTTTCAATTGCTTTTTTACAATACTCGTTGGATCTTTCAAAATTTCCAATCGATTGTTCTTGGGTGGCTAATGTTTCATAATAAGATGCTGAATCCTCATTCAGCTCCAGGATCTGACGGGCATAATAAGTTCCTCTCTCTTCCATTCCCAAAAAACAACCATAGATAAGTTGGATAATCGTTAGAGGCCTGAGTAATTCTTCCCCATGGTTAAGATTTATTGCTTTGTGATAGTTATCAAGTGATCTAAGCAGGTCTCTAAGTAAGAATAATTCCCCCCTGGACTCATATGCCATCCAATCATTTGGATTTAAATCAAGCGCCATATCAAATTCAGCAATGGCTTTTTCTGGCTGTGCTCGATTGGAATAATATATTCCTTTGATCGTATGAGCTTCTGATAATTGATTATCGAAATTCAGGGCAGCATCAGCTAAGGTAATTAATGAGTCCAGGAAATTCTCTGAAAAAATATCTTTAAAGACGCTTGTATAATAGTAAGTCCATGCCAGACCAGTATAAGCTTGAGCAAATGTGCTGTCGAGTTCAATCGCCTTTCTGAAAAAGCCTTCACTCTTTTCAAATGCTTCAGAATTAAAGCCTTCCATTCTAAATTTCAAAAACTGGTCCCTGCCTCTCTGGTAGAAATCATATGCAAGCGGATTGGTAGTGGGCTTTTTCTCCATGAGCTGCTTTTCTTCAGGTGTAATTACTGCTTTGAGTTCCTGCGCAACTGATTGTGCCACCTCACTTTCCACAGTAAAAATATCCTCCCACTCCCTGTCATATTGCTTTGCCCAGGCGTGGTCTTCCTTGCCCGATTGAATTAGCTGCACAATAAGTCTTGCCTGATCACCATATTTTCGAAAACTACCCTCAAGAACAAATCCCACATCAAGTTCCTGACATATTTCTGTTACTTTCTTATCAGTAACTCTATATTGCTCAACTGAGGTTCGAGACATTACTCTCAGATCCTCAATTTTGGAAAGGTGCAGCAATATGGCATCCATCACACCATCGGCAAGGTATTGCTTCTCGGGATCATCGCTTAATGAAATAAATGGTAATACAGCAATGGATCTATCAAGTTCCTCTGTTCCCTTTACCCCTTTTGTGCGGGGAATGATATTTAGCACGATCAATCCAACTATGACAACAAAACTTATATAGCTGGCAATCTTCCAATTGGATGAATTTGTTGGGATCTCGTCACTTTTGACCTTGTCATCTGGTTCTGTTTTTACTATACCCCCTTCAGGATGTATGTCGAAGGTCCAGGAGAGTATGGCAGCAATAACTAAACCGGCTAAAGAGATGATAAATGCCACTTTTAATGTTCCCTCGGGCAGTCCAAAAGGCTCTGAAGTCATTGAGATCAGCTCCAGAATCATAAATCCGGCAGCTATATAAACAGCAAGGACACGGGTAACATTCCTACGCTTTAACTCCCGCCAGAATTGGGATAGTTTGTTGGGCATGGGGATAGGGTTGCTACCTGCAATTTAATGAGATTGGGGATATGAGTCAAATAGGACTGGGATTCAGTGATTTATTCTATCCTCAAATGACTTAGAGAATCAGAGACAGCCAAATGACAAAAAAGCCCCAACCTTTATGGTTGAGGCCATCAAAGTAAGCAATGAAATTTTGGTTGAGTTTTTCTTTAGTAGGGAACCCATGGGCCTCGTTGGCTAATTCCATCATCCTCTTGGCCTTGATATTGTCAGCCAATTTCAACTTCTCATTTCTGTAAGTCTTGTCATCATGGGGCTCTAGGTAGATGCCCAGGAATTCTCGCTTGCGTTTCCCTTTGCGATAGTAAATGTCCAAATACAAGGAATAGCGGGGCTTTGAGGTGCCCTTCCTTAATCGCATTTTCCTTTTCCTCAGATGAACTTTCATACCCTAATCTTTGGATTAAATTAAGGGACAAAAATGACAAACCTCAGTTATTGGGAGGTGTTATAAACCAATATAAAAAGGAACTCTGAAGTATTGAGGGTCCTTTTAATTATTCTGCTCTATTTTATTAAAGTAAACCTATGATATTCATAACGAGTCATTCCCTCCCAGTCAAAATCAAAGTTTTCCCAAGCATCTGTATATAACTGATGATTATGGATCTCATCATATATCGCCTGGTTAGGCCATAAACCTTCAAGCATGAATCTTACGTCTGAAGAATCTTCCTGGATTAGCCATAACTTATATCCAGCATCTGGATATCCAATGCTGTCAATGACTTCATTAAGTTGAATGAACGCTTCAAGGATCTGCTGGGGATCGTGACCAATTGAATCTGTTAAATAGCTTACACTTTGTAAGGTATTCTCTATCTTTTTTGGTTCTTCAATTTCATTGACAGGATTAGTGCACGATATTGATATCAATGAGATAATCAAAGTCACAATGCCAATAATGGAAATAAGTCTTTTCATGATAAAGGGTTTAGGGTTATATAAAGCAAGTTACAATCTCACTTCACGCAAGTCAAGAAAATATTGAGAATAAGACACATAGTGACAATCCAGTGACAAAATAGCCCCAAATGGAGAGTTGAGGCCACGTAGATCATTTCACAAAATACTTTATACCAGTGAAACCAACAAACCTGCATCGGTTTTCTCCACCCTGGCAAGTTTGTTTTTGGTAAGTCCTTTTATGGCCTTGTCCCACTTCTTGTTACTAAGTCCGCTCTGTCCTTTTAACTCATTCAGGTCAACGGGTGAATGGTCTCTCAGGAAATTCATTATCAATTTTTCATCTTCGGTCAACTGAATGGCCTTTTGCTCAGGTTTCATTTGCGGGAAACATGAGATGAAGGAAAGGTAAGTTGCTTGTAGTGATCTAGTTTTAGTTGGCTCCAACGTTTTTGACGAGGCAAGGAATAATTTACACCCTCACTCCAATAACCAATACATCATCCATCTGAGAATTGTTACCTATCCAATCTGTAAGAGTCTTATCCAGAATTTCTTTCTGATCATGCATAGCTTGGTCGTGGATTTCTAATAGCATTTTTTTGAAGTTTTTACTCATGAATTTCTTGTTATCTTTTCCGCCTTTCTGATCAATGAAGCCATCAGAAAAAATATAGAAAGTATCACCCATTTCAAGCTCTATGTCATTATTGGTAAATGTTTTATCCTTACCATAGTAATATCCTATTGGCATCATGTCAGGTTTTACTTCTTTTAGTTCGGGAATATCATTTACATCTTGAATTAGATACAGTGGATTATTTGCTCCCGAATATTGCATTGTCATATTCTTCAAATCCAATACACATAAAGCCATATCAATGCCATCTTTTGCTTCGTCGGGTTGTCCATGTTGTCTAAGTGAGAACTTGATTTGTTTTCTTAGCTCGTTTAAGACCTGGTTGGCCTGAGTAATCTCTCTACGTTGCACAATTTCGTTCAGAAAACTTATGCCAAGCATACTCATTAATGCCCCAGGGACACCGTGCCCAGTACAATCGGCTGCCAGCAATATAATATATTGGTTAATATGCTTGATCCAATAGAAGTCCCCACTCACAATATCCCTCGGCTTATACAGAATGAAATTCTCATTTAACAGCTCCGTAATATAGGTTTCAGGAGGCAACATAGCAGCTTGTATCCTCTCTGCATATGATATGCTATCGATGATCTCATGATTCTGTTTGTTAATGGCCTCATTTAAAACCTTCAGCTCCTCATTTGCTTCCAGGATCTCCACATTTTGCTCTACAATCTTCCTGTTGGCCTTTCTTTTTTGCAAGAAATTGAGCAGTATCACCCAAACAAGAATGACCATTACAATAAAACCAATAATAAACGAATTACGAACAGATTGTTGTCGTTTTGCTTTAAGGCTTTGAATTTCTGCTTCTTGGGTTAAGACTGTAATTTCCTTTTGCTTTTTATCGACATCAAATTCCTTAATTCTTTGAATGGCATTTACCTTTTCTGTTGTTAAGATGGTATCGTGTGAAGAGCTATACCTTCTAAGGTATTCGTATGCTTTTTGATAGTTGTTTAGATGCGCATATGTGCGAGATATCTCATTGTATAAGTAGGTTAAGAACACTTTCGAAGCCACTCTTTCAGCCAATGCTTCGGATCTCTTGAAGTACTCCAGGGCTGTATCATATTCCCCCATCAGCTCGTAAGTTTGTCCAAAGCCTTCCAAACATTGGAATATGCCATATTCATCTTCCAGTTCAACAGCAATTTCATAGGCACGTTCTTGATAGATCAAGGCCCGCTTGTAATCTTTTAATTGACGGTATGCGTAGACATGAAACTGAAGATTAATTGAATAGTCATATAAGTTGTTGACAGTGTCT
>JBDLIU010000274.1:0-5974 GCA_039714715.1 Bacteroidota bacterium | reverse complement strand
GTCCTACCCCCGCTACTAAAGAAAGCCTGGATCGAAGATCCGGGCTTTTTTTATTGGTGCACGATGAAAGCTTGCTTTCATAAGGGTAGCGATAAAAAAAGTCGTTGTGAGCGAAGCGAACAAAGGCTTTGTTTAGTAAAGTATCTCCTCCCGGACTCGCGAGCGAAGCGAGCAACACTGCCCCCGCTACTCTAAAGGACAAAGCTGATTAGTAAGTAATTTGATTTATCGATATTTAAAGATTTAGCTAACCATGGTATCACCTCTCCTTCCTCAATACGTAACTGAAATAGATATACTTTTTGGATTCAAATCGGTTGTATGTTTCAGATCCGATTGTCCCGCCAAAATTCAAGGCAATTTTATGTAGATATTTTGGGGTCAGTCTTTTTATGAGTTGCCGCTTGCGTTCATCATCCAATTCCAGGGCTTTAAGTACTTCCTGGTTAATAAATCTTTCTTTTAGAAGTGTCAAACCACTCGATTGCAGATCTTTTTTCATCCCTTCAAAATCATAATCAAACCGGAAATCAGTAAATAAGAAATATCCGCCAGGCCGAAGGATTCGGTCGACTTCTCCGAGAAAAGCTTTCATATCCAGATACCTGTGCGAAGACTCAACATTTATAACTATATCGCATGAATTTTCCTCCAGGCTTAAACTCTCTGCATTTCCTTGTAAAAAGGTCAGGTTATCTAAACTGTAATGACGATTGCTAAATGCGACAGCCAATTTATCGAGGTCCACGCCGATTGCAGATGCAGGCAGAAAATTCTTTGTGATATAAGACAATCCTCCACCTCTGCCGCAACCGATCTCCACAATATTTTTGTTCTCAATTTCTGTTTCTATTGCCAGGTGATGATATAAATGTATGGAATACCGGTTGGTCTCACTTTCTTTATCTAAAGGTATATCATGATCATGACTACTAAATCCAAAATTCATGAAAAGAACTTCAGCATTTTTATCAATCCTGTTCACATACCAATACCATATTCTGAACATGTTTTTGCGAAAATTGGACCTCATCACAGTATTAATTTAATAGATTTTCTGATTTATTGGTTCCCAAAGCATATACATGAGAGCGAACCTTTTGGGCCCATTCATTATTCGGAATCGATTTGTCAAACATTTCACAGGAAATGGGTTTTCCAATCGTTACTCTGATAGTTTTATCTCTTTTTTTAAACATCTCATGCGGCAGCAGCATAAGTTCAATAACCATCTTTATTCCAAACAACTTCCTGAAGAGAAATATCGCGTAAAAGAGGTTGGAATTCCTTCCATGAAAATGGAATGGAATTATATCTCTTTTGCTGGAGACTGCTTTCGAAATAAAACTTTTTTTCCAGGGTAGATCCCTTACTCTGCCCTTCACTAACCTGGATACTAATCCGGCAGGAAAGTGTGTAATAGGTACATTGCTATAATAGGTTTTATCAATTGCATTAAGATACTCTTTGGGTGATTTTCCATAGACCTTTACGGCCGCAATAAACGGTCTTAACTGTGGGACGAACATAAAGGAGTCATTGGCAATAGCTTTAAGTGTACCGTATTTTTGCGACACAGTAAGTGTCAGAATCAATCCGTCAATGATGCCGAAAGGATGGTTAGCCACAAAAAAGCCCTTTCCATTTTCAGGAAGATTCTCCTCTCCTTCAATTTCAAGTTTCAGGTTCAACTCTTCGATAATTTTAGGAAGAAATTCAGCCCCCGTATACTCCGAATACTTGTTAAGAATGTAGTTTAATTCGTCCTGCTTTATAATTTTAGTAACAAGCCTTACAGCAAAGCAGGGCAGTTTCTTTAATATTTTCGAGTTTCCCTCTTGAATAATTTTTGCAAGGTCTATATGTTTCTTATTGTTGCTGGCTCCTGTCATTTGTACCGAAATGAACTAAATAGTCATCAATATTACTGATTTTTCTCATAAAAATAACTGGGTGAGTGAAACGAACAAGGCTTTGTTTAGTAAAGCATTTCCTCCCGGACTCGCGAGCGAAGCGAGCAACACTACCCCCGAAGAAACTAACATCCTCGATCGATTTTCTCCGATATCCCACATAAACAGGTATGATGGAAAAGGAAAAACAAAAATTGTCGATCACTGAGAGCCTCGTCACCAGTAAGATTTATATAGTTCGGGATAAAAAAGTTATGCTGGACAGAGACCTGGCAGAACTATATGAAGTGGAAACCAGGGCATTAAACCAGGCCGTTAGTAGAAACCCTGCCCGGTTTCCAGAAGAATTTATGTTTCAACTTAGCCCCGGTGAATTCGAAATCTTGATATCACAAATTGTGACATCAAGTTGGGGAGGTACCCGTAAAATGCCATTTGCATTCACTGAATATGGTGTTGCCATGCTTTCCAGTGTACTACGTAGCAAAAGAGCCATTCAGGTAAATATTCAAATTATGCTGGTATTCTCAAAGATCAGAGAAATACTACTGGATACGCTTAGTATAAAACTTGATATTGAAGAGATCAAAAGACGACTAAGCAATCAGGATAAGAACCTCGAACTTGTCTTCTCCTACCTGGATGAACTCATTGAGAAGAAAGAAAGTCCTGCTTCTAGAACACCAATTGGCTTCAAAACCAATACTGATCATTCCTCAACCAAAGATTAAACTTAAGTTTATACCATATTTTCAATAAGCTCAATCAGATCTCTCACCAAATCGAGGTTAGATATTTCAAACCTATAGTCTACTAAAGAAAGCCCGGATCTTCGATCCAGGCTTTTTTAATTGTCTTTCTACTATTTTACTTACCCAAATAATACAATTTCTACAAGTATTTTTTGCGACGATGCAAATATATAACTAATCACTTAGTTGTTTAACTAAACAATTAGTTTATATTTGAATAAACATGATATCATGAAAGTATTTCTTACGATAATTGGTCTTGCTACACTTGTCATTATAAATTCCAACAATGATTGTATGGCAGCCAATCTGGAATTCGGACCCTATGAAGTTGGTTTCGAAACCTATAAAGCCTATGACGATTCGAGACTCTTTATCCTTGGTGAGGATACTATCTCCAGACCCCTGCTCATTCATTTCTGGTACCCTTCAAAAGAAAAAGGAGAAGGACATGCTCTAACTTTCAAGGATTACATTGATTTAATAGCTCTTAGAGAAGACTATGGAAGATCTAAATCAGAAATTGATAATCATAGCTTCTATTATGTGAAAGGCTATTCTGATTTTGCAAAGGGTAACTTTGGAATAGATACAAGTATGAGTGTCCAATTTCTATTAGATAGTCCTGTTTATGCCAAAACCGGGATCTCTGTACAAAATACCGAATCAGCGTTTCCACTCTTGATTTATGCTCCTTCAAACAGTAAAGCATCAGTTCAGAATCATATGCTATGTGAATATTTAGCAAGTCATGGGTTTATGATTCTGTCTGTAGCATCTGCAGGGCCAAATTCAATGCTCAGGGAAAAATTTGAGGAGAGCACCATGGCGCAGGTGATGGACATGGAATATATTTTAAAATTCTGTGAGGACAGTTTGCAAATCAATTATACAAGCCTGGGATTATTTGGATTTAGTAGTGGAGGGAATGCAATTACCCTTTTCCAGATGAGAAATAAAGATGTAGGTGCCGTCCTTAGCCTGGATGGAGGGCAGGAATATGTAACATATATGAAGTTGTATGTTATGCCAGATTTTGACCCTGATAAAGCAGATGTACCCTATTTGTCCCTGGTTAATAACTATGAGGATTTTTCAATATATCCCCTATATAATTCAATAATAAGTACTGAGAAATATTTATATCGATTGCCCCACCTAGACCACAATGGGTTTATCTCATACTGGACGTACTTTGACTCCTGTTCACCCGACTCAATTAAGAGCAATGCAAGTATTAGTTTTGAATACCTGAGTAAATGTGCAGAGGGTTTCTTTAGCAAGTATTTGAAACCTGAAAAATCTATATCTGATAGCAGTTTTACAGGTGAGCTGGCCAGCAAATACATCCAAGCCATAAACCAGGATTATTCCAGCATAAATATTCTATTCAAAACACTATTGGATAATGATTTAAATTCTGCAACAAGTCTAGTGGAACAACACAAAGAAGTTCTGCTTAGTGGAGCAAACCAGGTAAATCTCCTGGCCAGGATGTTTTCAGATACCGACATGGCTGTCTGGTTGTATCAGAAATGTGTTGTGTATCAACCGGAATCATGGGAGGCGCATTATAACCTTGGCTACATTTATAAGGAAAAGGGGGATACGCTTTTGGCAAAAAAAGCCCTGCTAGAAGCAAAGGAATTAAGTCCTGAAAATCACAGAATTACTGAACTCTTGATCGAATTAAAAAAGATGGAATGATTTATCATGGCGAAGATAACCAATCACCTCTCTCAAATCTTTCACCAAATTGAGGTTAGATATTTCAAACCTCTTGTCTACTAAATGAATGCCCGGAACTCCAAAGGTGCACCGGGCTTTTTTATTCTTTTATTCCAGTCAATTTCCAAAAGTAAAACAAGCCTATTATTATTTTACATAATCGCCTGTAAATACAATAACGAATATTTTATTGTATATTTATGGTGTAATGTAAAATATAAATATCTTATACTACTTTAATTGTAATGATAGAATTAGAAAAATATAGTTCTGGGTATATTGATAAAGGTTTTGATTATGAATTCTTTATGCCAAAACTGATCAATGAGGAATGGTCTTGGAAGTCACCTATTATTAACAAACTGCTAGA
Source organism: Bacteroidota bacterium (assembly GCA_039714715.1). Classification (GTDB taxonomy): domain Bacteria; phylum Bacteroidota; class Bacteroidia; order Cytophagales; family Cyclobacteriaceae; genus S012-113. The sequence goes on along the minus strand of JBDLIU010000274.1, from coordinate 1,211 downwards.
AAGGGCAGCAATTAGGCTAGGTGAATTAAACTCTTATGCTAAGTTGGTTCCAAACATAGATCTATTCATACATTTACACGTGACGAAAGAAGCTGTTGTATCGAGCCGGATTGAAGGAACTCGTACAAACATGGATGAAGCACTGCTGCCAATAGAAGAGATTAAACCTGAACGAAAGAACGACTGGCTAGAGGTAAGGAATTATATAACAGCATTAAATGAGGCGATTAATGATTTGCAAAACCTTCCAATCTCTTCACGATTATTAAGAAAGACACATAAAACCTTATTGCAGAGTGTAAGAGGTGAACATAAACTACCTGGTGAGTTTCGAAGGAGTCAAAATTGGATAGGCGGGGCATCATTAGCTGATGCCGTATTTATTCCTCCACACCATCAAAAAGTTAATTCATTAATGGGCGACCTGGAAAACTTTCTAAATAATGATCAAATTGAAATTCCAGCATTGATAAGAATTGCTATTGCTCATTACCAATTTGAAACAATTCATCCTTTTTTGGATGGTAATGGTAGAATTGGGCGACTTATGATAATTCTGTATTTGGTAAGTGAGGGTATTTTGGATAAGCCCTTGCTCTATTTATCTGAGTATTTTGAGAACAACAAGGGGCTCTATTATGATAACCTAACAAGAGTAAGGACTCACAGTGACATATTACAATGGATCAAGTATTTCCTTGTTGGGATAGAGAAGACTGCATTCAATGCAGTAGATACTTTATCAAGAGTTCTGCATTTGAAAGAAGCTCTCGAATTAAGAATTAATAGTGGTTTTGGAAGAAGAAGTGGTTCTGCTCTGATCTTATTAAATGCTCTTTTTCAAAATCCAGTTATTAAAGTGGAAAATGCGGCAAACATTTGCTCATTAAGCTATAAGGCTGCAAATGATCTGGTTAGGATTATGCAGGGAAATACAGTTCTAGAAGAGATGACAGGGCAAAGCAGAAACAGGATATATATTTTTAAGCCCTATCTGGATATTTTCAATACCTAGAATCAAGAATGTAATCTACAACTTCCACCAAATCCTTCAAAAATTCAAGGTTAGATATTTCAACCCTATAGTCTACTAAAAGGATTGGAGTTACCCCTGAACAAAATTCTGAGAAAGTATCCCCATTTTTTTCACTTATCACTTATTGTAAGCCTGGAAACCAGATACAGCCCAGGAATCAAAGGGAATTGGTAAA
>JBDLIU010000273.1:0-5984 GCA_039714715.1 Bacteroidota bacterium | reverse complement strand
CAATCGTAAGTGAAGGTTTATACCCTCCATAAACATATGGATAATATGTCATGCCCGGATAGGTAAATCTTAATGTTACAGGCAGGCTTGCAGTCAGCATATGTCTATTGCTTTTAACAATCATGAAGTCCTGTTCAGGGAATAATGTAATTGATTTTTCTAAAGAAATATATCCTATATCCAATTCCAAATTAATTCCCACCATCTTATTAAAATGCAATTCTGCTGCACCGGCAACTTGTATCCCCAGATTGGTTTTATAAACTGGCAAATCTCCCTCCGGAGACATTGTATTATAATGTAAAATCGTTGCAGTAGACAGATTAGGACCAATCTTGGCCGTATAGCTAATTATTGGAGATGAGATAAATTTTCTGCTCAAATACTCAAGCTCGACAGGGTCAGTAGGTAAAATTCGATATTCAGGATCTTCTTCGAGTAGTTTAAGAAAACTCTGCTCGGCTCCAAAAGGATCATCGAGGTACAAATAGGTAATCGTTAACAATCGATAGGCTTCAACCTTTTGTTCCCTGGTAAAGCCATTGCTCCCTGATTTATTAAGACATTCATTTAAGTGGCCAGAGACCTCCTCTAAATGTCCGGCATCAAATGCATCTCTTGCCTGTACAAGACTTTCCCCACATTGTGCCATTGCATATTGTGAAAGAGCAAAAAATATCAGAAATATGAAGAATTTCTTTATCACTGGCTATAAACTGTTATCTTTTTCTACAATATTTTCACAAGTGCTTTCGTAGTCTACCTCTTCGCTAACATACCTATCCCACTCTTCTTTTGTCATGTTTCTTTCTACATACTGGCATATCTGTTCTGCCATAGTATCATTATCAACTGCCCATTTTTTAATTTTCCCATTGGTTCCCACCAGCAGGTACTCATCATCCGGGCTGAAAGAGACATCCCATGCCCAATCTTCACCATGATCTGTCATATAATACGGAAGATCATCGATATTCTCCATATTCCACATTTGAACGGTGCCATCCCAACTCGCTGTAGCCAATCGTTTACTATTATTTGAAAATGCTATGTCGTTAATCCTGGATGTATGTCCATAGAAATCATCTAATATTTCTCCCTTATCTACATCAAATAAATTTAAGTAACCACTGGCACCACCAAACGCTACCCATTTACCATCATGGGTTATATCAAGTGAATTGATACGATTGGTTCTCTCTGTGGAAGCCAGAATCTTTTCTGTCATATCCTTAATTGTAATCTGAACCAATTGTCCATTCAATGTTCCTGCATAAATATAATTACCTGTTGGATCTATTTCCAGGGCTGTTATTGTATACTTCAGTTGTTTCAACAATCTGCTTCTTTTGAAATCATAGAAGTACAACGTACGGTCTGAACCAACTGAAACAATACCACTATTGTCAGGCATAAAAGCTGCATCACGAACAAATCCCTTATGCCCCTTAATAATAACAGGTTCGGCAGACAAGTTGCCAATCGTATATAAATTCATATAGGATGAATCACTTGTACTCAACAACCATTTTTTATTCGGACTAACTATTACTGACCTGTTAGGGAATTCAGATTCCTCTCCATCTACTAATACTGGTGGAAGGTTATTATCATCCAAATCCCACTGGAAAATCTTACCATCCGATCCCGTTGAATAGAATTGGTTTCCAATACCACTAAACTCTACTGACTTTACTGCATTTAAATGACCTTGTGTGTTTTCTGAGAGTGGAAATACATTATACCTTTCTCCTTTAAATTCAGCCAATGAAAAATAGAGAGCATCATAGATATATTTGTCAAATTCCTTTCCACCGTACTCCTTATTAAACTTATATGCCTGTAGCGCCATATCTGCACGAAGGTTGTCATCTCTTTCCTGTATTGATTTACCTGCCAATGCACTGGCTAATGAAAGCATTAATAAATTATTTGCTCTCTCCCTTGCCTGAATTGCCACCTGTTCACTTGCCCTGGCATCATCTCTTGCTTCTTCAGCAATTATCGTCTGCTCTTCAGCATATTGCCTGGCTTCTGCTTCGGCTAATTTTGCTATTTGTTCTGCAGCAAGAGCCTGCTGTTCCTGCCTAAGTGCTTCAAGCGTTTGCTCTCTTGCATCTATAGCTTTCTGTTCACTTACTCTTGCATCATCTCTCGCTTGTTCAGCTAATATTTTCTGCTCTTCCGCTATCTCTTTAGCTGCAACCGCTTCTGCTTCTGCCTCAAAAGCTGCTTCACGTTGCCTGTCTGCCTCGATCATATTCATAAGAGAAGAAACACCAAATAAGATCGCAATAATGGCTGCTATACCCAATACAGCCGCAAATACTCGTGCCCTTCGAAGCATTCTCTTCTGGAGGAGTTCCTGGTTCTCTTGTTCAGATTCATAGGTTACCCTACTGGTATCCAGGAATACAATAGCTCTCTCAAATGCCTCATCGTATCGTTTTGCCCACTGACGTGTAGGCTTATATTTCATCTGCCAGTTAAGAGCCAATTGAAGGTCAGGAGGTCTCCAAAGACCGGTTCTTCCTACCTGGTATAAAGCAGCCGCTTCCGATATCCGCAAATACATCTGTGCTGCCTCATCCTCATCTTCTACCCACTGTTTTAATCGAGTCCAGATTCGCATCAGACTTTCATGCGATATCTCAATTATAGAATCTGAATACAACTCAACATTAGCCGGTGGCATCAGTAACGACAAACCGGGTTGTCTGAAATGATCCACTACCTCTATAACCAAAGATTCATCAACTTCTGCAATCAGCGCAATATCTCTAACTGTACTTGGTCTTCTAATACCAATATTCTCAGTACCTTTTTCAGTAAGTCTTTTAAACATTACCTCGGCAACATATTTATGCTGAGGTGATAAACGTTCATAAGCCTCATCTGCATGTTGAGATAAAGCTTCAGAAATCTGACCTATTGCATTATAATGTCTAAAATCAAGTAGTTCACCCTGCTCCCTATTCTCTTTCCAGTACTCCCAGGTACGCATCAGAGCATGTTGCATAATAGGCAACTGATCCTGGTTTTCGCCAATATCTCTTAAAATTCTTTTTACTAACCTTGGTGCAATCCTCCCGCCACCTACAGCAACCGGTCCCTCGATGGCCATTCTCTTTTGCTCACGGGTCATTTGAGGAACCAAATAATTACTATGATTTATCAGTTCAGTCAAGCCAGGATAACTTGCACTTTCACCAATAAAATCGGAACGCATAGTGATAGCTACATATATCGGCACATCTTCTTCCTCGATTGCTTCCATTAGCAACCTTGTAAATGCCATAGCTTCATTAGAACTCTCTTCATTCAAATGACCAAATCTGAATACTTCTTCAAACTGGTCAACCAGAACAAATAAATTATCTCCTGTTATTGTTTTATACTGACGGGCAATATCAATTAATCCGGATGATCCTGAACGTAATATAGCCGATGCAACGGTTCGCTTTATTAATTTATCCTCTTCAGAAGCCTGATTGTAGGTTGGGTCGTGTTGAATTAATGATTCAGCCAGATTGTCCAGAGGTGAATAACCCGGCCTGGTTACTACAATATTCCAATCCGAACCGGTATCCGTCATGAAACCACCATAGAGTATAGGAATTATACCACAATACATCAATGATGATTTACCACTACCGGAATTCCCTAAAACTGTTACAAACCTGCTTTCTGAAAGTTTAGTTAGAATTTCATCTACCTGACCTTCCCTGCCGAAAAACAAGTGACACTCATCTACACCAAATGGCCTTAGACCCGGGAAAGGATTGAGCAGGTTTAACTCTCCATGAAACTCTGTATCCAGAAGCTCAAACTCTTTTTCGGCACTATTGACATCGTATTTTAACACCAACTATTTATTTTGGACACCCTAATCCTTAGAATAGAGTATAATGTATCTGTAGTAGTAAGCTCTATATTAAGCTCTAAACTAAGTAAAAATCTGTAAATATTAGAAAAATCCAAGATTGAACTGTAATTTATTTAGGCAGACATATATTTTATTACAGATTGTGCAAAAGACAAATTATCTGATAATAATTCGTAATATCTATCTTTATTAATCAGCATTAATCTTGCATCTTCTAAGGCAACTAATTGCCCGGATCCTTCAACTTGTTGATTTTCAAGTCGTTCGCCAATAAAATCTTTTGATTCCATTGTCCTGATCATAGCCCCATCCTCATAGTGGTTGACCTTACCGGAACGAATAATAATGAAATATGAAGTCATATCTCCAGCAAGAGCCATTGTTTCACCTTCATTGAGTAATTTGGTTTGCATATCATCGGCAACATATGAGAGCAATAGTCCTGTAACATCTCTAAACGCTTCCATTGATTGAAGAAAACGAACTTTCTCAAATGTTAAATTACCTGTTTCAATACTTAATGAGTGGCTCAAGACCATTTCGTCAAGTCTTGCTTTTTCTTCAGGTAGTAACCTTTCAATATTTTCATAATATTGCTCTTTATCAATATTATATAACCCCCATGCTGACATCTCCTTAACCATCATGTCAGGATTAAATAAATTAGCAATCAAGTCGTAATTAAATTCTTTAATCTTAAGCCTTCCAATTTGATAAATTGCACAGGCTTTTGTCCAACGATTACTTTGGGTAAAATCACGATTAATAAGGAATTTAAGAGATAACTGAGTGGATAACTTTGCTCTTGGATAAAATACCTGCAATTTTCTAACACGATCTGCAACTGAAATATCATCAAGTATTGGTATGATTTTTTGCTTTAGGTCTTCTGCAAGCAAAACATCTAATAATTCTATGGCATAAGTAATTCCTTCGCTTGTACCACTCTCCAGGTTTTGCTTAATGAGATAAATTGATTTGGCATCATAAAGCATTGACAATAATGTGTATATATGTCTTACATCATGTTCATTTTCTTCATTCAGTGCCGTTTTAAGCTGTCGTGTATTCTGATTATCAGGAATTTCCAGGTATGCAGCCAAATTCCAGGCGATGTCACTAATATTACTTACTATGGCAAATTTAATACGTGTAATTTGACTCAGGCTGGCTTTAAAACCTGTCTCACTCAATGAATCAAGAACTTGAAAACTTATTAACTTATCGGGATAATCAATCTTATTCCATAACATTTCCATGGCCATTTTACCTCCAATCCTTCCCATGATCTCAATAATTCGAAGCATAACCTGAACATCCTGCCCTGCCTTATAGAAAGCATTATCCAGCACAGGCAGTGCTTTACCGCCTATAGCAAACAAGGCACTTTTAGCCACATTTGAATAGATTGAAGAACCCAGGTTCTGGACCAATCCATTAATAACCTCTTTATTAAACCGCTTGGAAGCTGTTGCAATGGCCGCTAAACGCACATTATGTTCTATATCATTTAATAGTTCTATCATGAAAGACAACGAATCTTCAGAATCCATATGCCCTATCAATTCTGCTCCATACTGTCTATCCTGTTCATCTTCAGACCGGCATAGTTTAGCCAACCTTCTCTTGGATATTTCACCGGTTTTCAAAAGGTAACTAATCTCCTGGGGTGTAAGCATTACCCTGTTCGCTTTCTCATTTTGGTCAGTTGCCGAAATAATATACCTGTCAGAAACAGACACCCCCCTGAGTGCATTCATTGAGTTTTGTGCAAAATCTCTTATGTTTTCATCCTTATGTTTCATTAAGGTATTTATGGATGGCGGAACATAATTAGGATTTATTTTCTCCAGGAGCTTAAAACTAAAAATGACTGTTTCTCTCACCTTACTTCTTAGATTCTGTTGAATATTGAATATTACAGATTCTCTAACAATATCGATGTCTTTAATTGAAGTGTCCTCACTTTCCAGTTTGTCACGTATTTTATTACGGTATTCTGCATAAAGCTTGGAGCCCATGTATACCCAACCTACTATAATAAATAGCAGAATATAGTAGTAATGAATTATCTGGAAGAAACTTAGTAAACCTAAAA
>JBDLIU010000272.1:0-6027 GCA_039714715.1 Bacteroidota bacterium | reverse complement strand
AGCCTGTAGCATTAAAAGTAGGAGCTGCGGTACTTAAAGTGGTTATCGATCCGTCACTATTGATTTGACGAATTCCTATAGTAGTAGTACCCGAAATATCCACATAAATATTACTTTGTCCTCGTACTCCAGCTTTTGTAGTATAATCTGATACTGCTGGGTTTAATCCATGAGGAGTAATCGCATAAGGTTCTACTCCGGTTCCTGGTATTCCTCCTAATTGAACTCCATCTGATAGCCAATCTAAATCAGCTCCAGATTCTTCTAAGAAGTCTGCTTCTGATGTATCATCTATGGCTTGTGATTCTGCAAAACTAGTATAATTGTCTGCGCGACTTAAAGCTACCGCGGGCATGGGGGTCATTTTTAAAGCATCAAAAGTTTCACTTATATCTTCTGTATTTTGATTTTTATCCCAGGGAGTTGTTGAAGAAATTTCATCTATTCTAGCTATTGAAGCTGAATAGTCTAAATCAAGTATTATGAATATAGGGTACCCAAAATCTGTTCTATAAGGTCCTGTAAACTGATAAGGAAGATCATCAATTTCAGTAGCAGAATACCCTGTACAAACATATACAAAAACTTGATCTGATAAGTTTTTAATAAATAGTATATCGTCAGAAAGAAATACTTTTCCAATTCCGTCGCCACCTATATCATCTCCATGTACGGCTTGTAACTCAGTAAGTGACTGAAACCAGTAGCAGTTAGATATCTGAGACATTATTCAGGCTCCGCTTTAAGGGCTATGACTGGTACAAACCACACAATAAATTTATCAGCAGCATAGCTTGATCTCAGAACAGTACCTTCATCTTCTACTTTTATTTGGCTTTGATAAACTTCTGATGTTACAGAGGATCTAGTTATCGGAAACGGAATATCCTCTTTACATTCCGCGGGCATAGATAGAATTTCATTAACTGTAACATCTGTGAAATTTAAAGGTGTTACTGGTCTAAATTGTGGACTATGAATTCTTTCCCAATACCAATCTCCGGGATTATTATCTGGAATAATGATATCAGGAATGGATTCTACTTGTCCTGGGGCACTACTAGCTTTAAATAAGTAAATATCATTTGTAGCTGTTATAACTAGGCATGCACTCGAATCAGTAAGTACTTGACCAGTTCCATCTAAGTTAGTAGGATCAATAGAATCTAAAGCGCCTTCAGTTCCTCCTACTAAATCAGTTCTATGAAAAAAGAAACCAGGATCAGATATATCAGGAGGACTGAGAAATACAATAAATTCTGTAATAATCTCTTCAAAACTGTTAGTTAACCAGCCTTCTAAATCTGTTGGTAAAGTTTCTTCAGCTAAAAGATAAAGACTATTTATTCTGGTATATTCGAACTCTACGCCTTCAGATCTAATATAAGTAAAGTCTCTGGTTATGTATTCTGCAGGAGACCCTAAGAAATCTGAATCTGAGTACACTGTTTCTGCTGCTGCTGTTGACTGTTGAATAGTTACAGTTAATTCATTTCCTGAAAGAGAAAATATAAATCTATTTGAAGAAGTATAATTCCATGTAATATCAGAATGATAATACCATGTTCCATTGATACATACTCCCGCTCTGTCTTGTACTCCATCGTAGTGATGACCAAACCATATTTCTATATCATTAATATAAAAGCGCCAAGCTAAATAAGGTTGTGCTTCCGTTGGGTCCATTACAAAATCAAATGTGGTATCAAAAACAAAATTATTTTTAATAGTTGCAAACAGTTTAAGATCCCCTGGATTTGTGTCAGATAATTTTAAATAACTTCCTGGATAAACAGTATAAGCAGGAAGTGGCGCGCTAAAATCTAGTTCATTTAAAGTGTCAGAAAAATCAGACCAGTCGTAAGCTGTATACATGCTCCAACCAGCGATAAAATGTCCATAGAGGTTTTCAGCAGTTGCTTCTACAGCTCCAAACCAATTAAAACCTAAAGTACTAAAAAGACTATTTACTTTGAATCCATCAATTTCTATATTCTGAGGAACTTCATCTCTACCTGTACCGTAAGTGTCCATTATAAAGCGAGGTCTCATACCATAATGTAAAGGACTTACAGACAGAGGACCAATATTTCCTAGGAGATGCCATGCAAAACCTTCTTGTCTTATGTAGAATGAAGTTGTAGAGTCCGCGTTTTCTTTAACTTTGACTTCGTACCATTCTTCCGTAAAAAGAGCGAAATCTACCCAATTAAATACTTCTTGAGATACGCCGACAGCATGTGTATAAGCCCTCATATCATACTGACCGTGCGTTGCAGAACCAAGAAAACGAAAATAATAACAATAATTCCAGTCTGGATCATACAAGTAGATATAAAAATGGACGTCTGTGCTTAAAGATCTTATTTTAAATCTGGCTATAAATTCAATTTCTCTTGCAAAGTACTCATCATCAATTATATACCACTGTTCTGATTCATCTCCTGATCCTTCTGCATGGTATATATTTAAAGCACTATTTTCAACAGCTATATTTGCAGTTTTATAGTATATGTTGTTTGGGTCATAAGGATCGTTAAAGTCTTCTTCAAAATCATAAGTGGGCTCAGGGACATAAGGAGCTAAAGCACTATTCGTATCTATTTGAAGTGCTCTAGCAGACATAGTCATTCTTGTGGGCCAATTATCCATAGCTAGATTAGCTATATAATCAGCTGTAGTATTCATATCCCAAATCATGACCCAATGATTAGGAAAGCTGGTGCTATATAACATGAAGGCGCCCCATACACACCCTTCAGGATTTACAAAATAAGGAACTGTCCAATCGTTACGAAGAAGCTCATATGATCCACCGTCTTCCTTGTACCAAACCTCAACTTGACCGGCTTCTGATATCTGTACTAACTTACACCATACTTTAGTACCTTGAGCAACAATTTTCTGAACAGTGGCGAATCTAAGATCTACTTCAGTTGCATTTTCATAATGAATTCTTATAATTTCATCAAAATAATTTTTATCATCGAACTGTGCAAAACCTATATGACAGCTACTGACAGTTTCAAGTAAGTCAGTAACACTGAAACAAATTTCCCAAGTTACGTTTTCTGCAAAGCGAGTTTTACCATAACAGAATCCACTACAAGAGTAGTTTTCTGCCATGTATACATTAAGACGTCCTTCTGCAACATGATTGGATATATCAAGATAACCAGTTTTATACTGGTAATCATCCATGGGATAAGTCCCATCAAAGGAGTCTGAAAAGGTAGGCATAATCAGTTATTGAGTGAGGAGACTTAGCCTCCTCACTCAATCCTTAATATTTACGCAGTGGGAAGCGTAAGGGCTACTGAATCAATGGTGGTGGTTCCACCATTAGTAATAGCGGTATTGGACATGTTAAGCTGAGCACCAGCTTGAGCAACTGCTCCATCAAAACGAACAGCTGCCGTACTTGCACCAACCACTCGGTCTTTATCGTACATACGAAACCAACCAGCGGTATTAGTGTCAATAGCTACACCAGACCAAGTTTCAACTGAAGATTTGCCCAGGATACCGGAAGCAGCATCCCCAAAGTTAATACCGTTTACTCCGCCAACAGCAAAAGCTGCACTAGCCAAGGAGATCTCAACAAGATGAGATACTCCTTCAGTGGTATCTGCATTCGCAGGCTGAGTGCCTGGAAAGATACGCATTACACCATTTCGGAATAGATCAGAAAAAGATCCACCTGTAGCTGACATGAGAGTTACTGATGCACCTGCAATTGCTGCAGTCAAGGAGCTAGCTTCAACTTCGACATAGGATCCATCACCGGGAGTGGAAAGGATGTTCCAAGTGCCATTGTTAGAAGCTGAACCGAATACAGTAATGGTTGCGCCAGGCTTTGCACCAGACAGTCCATTTCCAGAATCGGAGATCTTGTCCCCTCCATTAGGACCGTCCGCTACAGAAAAACTGATTGTAATTTGGGCTACTGCTAAAGCCACAGCAGCTGATTTGGTCTCAAGAAGTTTATTTCGGAGACCGGTTGAAAGTCGCAGAGACATATCATCCTCCTGTTAAAAGAACATACTGTGAATAAAACGATTGCCCCGTAGCAATCCGGATCCCTGTGATCCTATTTTTGGATACTGAATCTTATCTTTGGTAAGAGTTACAACTCTACCATCTGTGGTACCAATCATAGCACCTTCAACAGTTCCCCATAAAGCACAGAGTCCGGGAGTCTCTAGCCCTATTTCGTATCCTTCTATATAATCAATAGCATCTGACCACTCTAAGACCGGGTACGCGGTTAGTTGCTTTTGACTAAACTCAGAAGGATCGGTCCCTCGAAAAAACCATATCGCTTTACTGTCAGAAATAAATATTCCTTCTTTGACAGGTTTAATCATACGTATAGCAGATTTAAATTGCAGAAACCCTCGAGCCATGTCAAATAGACCTGGTGCGAAGGGCTCTGAAATCCATACGGTATTTCCTTGTGAAATATACCAGCGGCCATTAAAGAAAGCTATATGCCTTCCTATAGGAGCTTCTGAAAATTGACGTGTTGTTTCAGGACCTTCATGAATTCCTGTAGGCCAATTAAAAGACTGACCGTTTTTAATTACACCATTCTGAAAGTCATTACAGTAGTATGTTTCAGATCCTCTTTGCAAGAACCCAATTCGTGAACCAGAGAGGTCTCCGCGCACTCCAGTTAAAGAATAATCAGTCCCTACTTGCCAAAGACCTTTTCCAATGCCTACGAAACAATCTCCTCCATCACAGAATAAGCTATGGTATGATCCTGTTTGAAGAAGCTCATATCCATTGCGGCGATAAGGACGACCGGTATCGTCATGAGTTATGTTGACTGCTAGAGCTAAGTCAGATACGCCTGTTTCAGGGTCATAACCTATACGAGTAGGATCAACTTTAGTATTGAGACCTGTGGAGCTTTTAAAATACGGAACTAAATCCATGAGTTTCCTCTCACTGGCTCAGGTGAAGATTGGCCTTCATCGAGGTACTCATCAATAAGTGCCACAGCTTCATAGAATTCATTTTTATAATACTTAGTGTTTGTTTTAGGACCTTCAACACCTACTTCAATAAGTGCAAAAGTTTTCCACAAAGCATAACTTTCAAGTAAAGTATTATGCAAAGCTACAGGAAGACAATCAGGTACATCCTTTGGTTTCTTAAGAGGAGTTGGGTTTTCGTAGAACTTACAAGTAACTGTAGTGATTTGCTCGGGAACTGGAAAGTATATTAAAGTTCCTTTACGGGCACAAATCATCGCGATATCGCCGTTTTCTATTTCGATATCTACTTTTGGATATTTTGTTTTAAAGATCGCTAAAGAAGCTGCAATGACAATTGGAGGAGTCTCAGGAACGCCTGCGTCATAAATTTTTCTTTGATAATTCCATTCTACAGGAATGGGCACTTCATTTGAATCCAAGGCTGTATCGAAAGTTCCTATGGCTTCAAGGTCAGTAAGAGTCGTATATCGTGAACAAAATAAAAGACCCTCATTGATACGAGCATCAATAAGGTCGTCAGATATATCTTCTTCGTCAAGAGCTATTTTGACGTTGGATCTCATTTCTTCTAATGTAGCCATAGTTTTTCCTATAAAATGGTGGAGGGGTTTAATCCTCCACCATTAATTGTTTGGGACTTAATTGGTCATCAGATTACTTCGTTGGCCCTGTCGTTTCCGTCGGCCCTGTCTTCTTGTCATCATCGTCGTCTCCACCAGTTCCACCATCTCCACCATCAGGACCTTTTGGAGGCGCTGGGGCTTTTGGGGCTTTTGGGGCGAGAATTTCAAATGCAATCGGGTTTTTATCAATCAAAGCATCGGCATCTTTTTCGTCCATTTTACAGGCCCCTTTAGAAAAGTCGTAGGGCCCTCCACGCATGTACGGAGCGTTATATTTTTTGAGTTCGTCTGCTCGACGACCTTTGTATTTTACGGTTACTTCCATTTGGCTCTCCTTTTAAATAAGGATTAAAAGACTCTCAGCTAAAAGCTGAGAGTCTTAGTTTAACCTGTATTAAATT
>JBDLIU010000271.1:0-6061 GCA_039714715.1 Bacteroidota bacterium | reverse complement strand
CCTAATCCAAACCCAATTAGTAAAAGCGAAAACCTCAAAGGAACAGAGGTGTTCGATTGTCTGGGTTTAGTTGGGTAAGGATTTTCACCTTTTTCTATTAATGCCATTCTTTCTATATTCATGTATTTGCGAATAAATACAACCATAATTAACGTACCAATACTGAATAACATCAGCCATATGATACCCATTACACCTTCTATATCCATGATTTCAATTTTTAATTAATATTATTTCTACTGGTATGACGCAGTGAAAGAAAATGAGGTTACAATGGGTTGCTAAAAATTAAATAATTTTTTCGCGAATAGTCCGGGCATACGATCTGCTGATATTGAAAATCTTGCCATTTTCCATTCTGGCAGCAAGGTTGCTATTCCCGAATTTCTCTATTTCAACCATTTTGTTGAGATTAATAATAGTTGATCGGTGAATTCTGATAAAACTTTGAGGATCTAGTTTTTCTTCTAACTTGCTGATGCCTGAGGTAGAAAGAAATTGTTCTGTATTGGTTGAGATAATGGTGTAGTCTTTAGAGGCCTCAAGATGTATTATATTTCGTACCGGAAGGTTTACCAATTTTTCCGATTTTTGAACAAATAGATTCTGGCTGTATTCTGTTGGTTTGCTTGCATTAAACTCCTCCAGGATATGCATAAAGTTGGAATCGTTTTTAGAGATACGCTCAACAGCCTTGTTAATAGCCTGATTAAACCTCATATGGTCAAGTGGCTTTAACAGATAATCTATCGCGTTTTTATCAAAGGCTTTAACAGCATATCTATCGTAAGCAGTACAGAAAATCACAAAGGGATCTGTTTGAATATTTTCAAGTACATCAAAACCATCAATACCCGGCATTTGAACATCCAGGAGAACAAGATCGGCTTCTAACGCATCAATTTTTCTTATAGCTTCTTTCCCGCTACTGCACTCAGCAACAACTTCAATGTTAGTGAAACCAGAAAGATATTCAACTAATAATTGTCTCGCCAGTTGCTCATCGTCTACTATAACACATTTAATCATCATAAGCAGGTATATTAAAATCTACTGTAAATCCTGAATCATCTGCCATAACTCTTAGCTTTGAATCCTTTCCATACATATTTTGTAACCGCATATCTGAATTAACTAATCCAACGCCTGAGTTATTGGTTTCAAAATGAGATTTGTTTCCAAGTCCCACTCCATTATCTGAAACTCTAAAAGTAACCTTACTATTGTTCTTTTTTATATCAATTGTTATGGTACCACCCTCTTCTTTGGGAGTAATACCATGCTTAACAGAGTTTTCTACCAAAGGTTGCAATACCATAGGTGGGATTAACAGGGAAAGACATTCCTCATCTATATTTTCCTTGTATTTTAGTCGATCCCCAAACCTTACTTGTTGAATATTGATATAGTTTCTGATAAAAGTAAGTTCATCATTTAAAGGAACCTCCAGATCATTATTAGAATCCAGAGCATACCTTAAGACATCACTTAACTTATTCATCATATGTCTTGCTTTGTCTTTATCAACATTCATCAAGGTGCTGATGCTATTGAGGGTATTGAATAAAAAATGAGGATTGATTTGCGATTTCAATAATGACATTTGCATTTCATTATTAACAATGGCCAGAGTCGCTTTTTCATTCTCCTTTTCAGTAATTGTATCTACATATTTTAATATGTAGAACACAGCGATGGCAGTTACGTATTCAAGGTTGTAAAGAAGGGATTTGCTCCCAAATTGTTCAAGAATAAACTCTTTCCACTCATCGATAGTTCTAAACCCATCAATATAGTATTCAATAAAGTAACTTATAGAAGCCACAGTATAAAACCATAAAACCAACCCAACTATGTGACCAATAACCTGTACAGGGACAGAATACTTAAATATCCAGGAGGAATATTTCCATGATAAAAATGCCAGAAACGTAATCGACAGGCTTAAAAGTATTCCATTAATAATGGTTGACGGGAAAGGCCTGAATACCATGTATTCGAAGATTGTAGCAACAGAGAAGTTGAATACAAACCAAACACATAATAAAATAAACGCTCTTTTCCAGAGACTCGATATGAACAATCTATTGTTAATACTTGGTTACTTTTGTGATCAAATTTAAATTAATAATTATAACTATTAGGGCAAATATCTTTTTAAAAGTGACTAACCAAACCAATGTTTCTATGAAATTTCCTGTTTTGTCCTTATTGGTAATGCTTTTTATGCCATTATCAATATATGCTCAAAGCGCATTTACAGTATCTGGTAAAGTGTCTGATGCAGAGACTAAAGAACCTATTGCATATGCCACTGTTGCAATTGAAAATGAAGCTTTTGGAACCATATCTAATCTTGGCGGGGAGTTTGACTTTCATGTACCTGAAGTTTACAAGGATAGAATAATAGTTATTTCATCTCTTGGATATGTTGATTATAAGGTTGATCTGGGTAATACAGATATTACGAAGGATTTAATATTGGAACTTCAGCCAAGTAAGATATTACTTGATGAAGTGCTTATTTCGGAAGAGCTTTCAGCAGGGGAACTGCTAAGAATTGCTATCCTGAAAATTGATTACAACTATCCAATGGCTCCATTTGAGATGGATGGATTTTATCGAGACACAAAAAGCGTTAATGGTGAATATGTGTCGCTTTTAGAAGCAGCTGTAAAAATTTTTGATAAGAACTATCAGGAACCAATGAATAAATCTAATTTGCGTGAAAGGGTTTCATTGGTAGAAGTAAGGAGAACAATTGATTATGATAATTCGCTTAAAAAATATTTTAGGCAATATAACATGCTGGAAGACTTGTTGCTTGAAAACTATGTAAAGTACAGGACCTTTAACCAGGAGAAGCTTTTTTATGGCAAGTTGAAGCGCAAGAAAGTGCCCGGCTATAATAACAAACCAATAAACCTGGTACATCTTGAAGAAAAGGGTTATTCACTTAAAATCTATATAGATGGGGATTTTGGGATTCACAGGATAACTTTTATTCTGGGCGATGGTGAGAAACCAATATATGTTGAGAAGAAATCCGGAAAGCTTAGGTGTGATGTCATGTATATGAACAAGCAGATTGAATTTCAAAAGTATAGTGACAAATTGTATTTAAAATACATAGCATCTAATCATCAGAATGAGTGGGTGAATCGTAAGACAAATGAGTTGAAATTAATTACTACAAGAGCTCAGGCCTTATTAGTTAATCAGATAAATACTGCCAATCCAAAATGGGTAAAGAATTCGAGAAAAATGAAGCGTTTTGGATTACAGTACCAACATAAGGCATACAACAAATCCTTTTGGGATAATTACAATACGATAAAAGAAATGCCGCTTGATGAAAAAATTAGAGCTGATCTTGAGAAAAAAATAAGCCTTGAAGAGCAGTTCAAATCATTCGAATGAGAAGTGCTCGAAAATTTTGTCGTAAATAATTGCATTTTATCGTCAAATATTACAACCTGTCGATTATACCTTTTAACATTTATTTGTCATTAATACTTTTAGAGGGCAAGCCAAATTAACAACTGGAAAGTTGATCCTCTGTGTGATAGATTAAGAATTACTATCAATGCAGGGGATTTTTGGTTTATATAACCTCCTAATTTAGAAGCATTTGTTAAAATCAATAAAAAAGTAGTTTTATTGCTAAACAATGCAACTGGTCGATAAGAATTGCAACTGGTCGATATTAGTTTTTTTAATACTTATGTTGATTTTACCTTTGAATTGCCAACTAGTAGAAAGCAAATCCTTCGGGCGATAGATCTAAAATTGCTATCAGTCCGGAGGATTTTGTAATTATAGGCTATTCTGAAATTAATTCACGCGCACTGTTAATAGCATGTTCTGAGGGAACATCGCCACCAATCATCTTGGCAATTTCATTAATACGTTCTTTGGTGCTAAGTTTTTTCACCTTACTAATTGAACGACCTTCATCATTCTCTTTATAAACAAAATAATGCGATTGGCCTTTTCCTGCAATTTGAGGAAGATGACTAATTGTTATCACTTGATGATTCTCTGACATCTTACTCATCATTTTACCGAGCTGTAGCGCTATCTCACCAGAAATGCCGGCATCAATTTCATCAAATACCATGGTAGGCAAAGCAGTTTTGCTGGCCATAACATATTTAAAGCAAAACATCAGCCTGGAGAATTCACCTCCGGAAGCTACTGTTTTAAGAGGAGCTGGGTTAACACCTTTATTTGCTGTGAAATTAATAGTGATATCATCAATGCCATTTATGAATGGGTCTTTCTTATTGCGTTGAATTTTCAACCTGGCATCCGGCATACCCAATTGCTGAAGAAGACTTGTTATCTCATTTTCAAAGTCTCCAAAACTTTTTATTCTGTTTTCACTTAATGCTATAGCATTTGCCAGCATATCTTTTCTGGCTTTTTCAAGAAGGTTACGGGCTTCTTCTATTTGTTCATCCAGATGATCAGCAAGGTAGGTTGTTTCTTCAAGTTCTTTTTGAATTTTCAACAAGCCTTTTATGTCCGATACATGGTGTTTATTCTGAAGGTGATAAATATTGCTTATCCTTTCCCTGACTTCTTCAGTTCTGGTGTTATCAATATCTACCAGTTGTTCTTGTGATTCAATTTCTCTTATCAGATCAGTGAGCTCAATTTGCAGTGCATTTATCCTGCTATCTATGCTATTTAATGAATCACTATATCTGCTAATCTGACTTATTAACCCTTTTGCCTGATGAATTATTTCGTTGGCATTCAATTCAGTTTGATCCAGAAGGATGAGAACCTGGGAAAGATTCCCTTTGATCTCTTCTGCATGCTCAAGAATTTTCAACTCTTCTTCAAGGGATTCCTGCTCATCTTCTGCCAGGTTAAGGTCTTTTAATTCCTTTAACAGAAAGCTGTTATATTCCGATTCCTGTGAGATTTTTTCTGCATTATTTTCTAATTCAAGAAGATGATTTTTTGATGTGATAAACTTATTATAATCTTTTTTGTATTTACTCAGTAATTTATTGGAACCTGAATAAATATCTATCAGGTTCAGTTGATAATCGGCCTTGCCAATAAGAAGCGTCTGATGTTGGGAGTGGATGTCCATCAATTTTTCGCCCAGGTCTTTAAGCACATCAAGTGTTACAGGTGTATCGTTAACGAAAGCCCTGGACTTACCGTTTGGCGTTATTTCTCGTCTGATAACAGTTTGTTCGTCATAGTCGAGATCATAATGATTAAAAAGTTCTGAGAGGTTATAGGCACTAATGTTGAATTCGCCCTCAATGATGCATTTCTTGTCCTGGTTATAGAGGACTTTGGTGTCGGCACGATTACCAAGTAATAAGCCCACGGCACCTAACATAATTGATTTACCCGCACCCGTTTCTCCGGTTATAATATTTAATGCGCGGTGCGGTTCCATTTCGAGAACCTTGATAAGTGCGTAGTTATTAACTGATAAACAGGAAAGCATATGCGATATTAAAAAAAATAGCGCAATGAAACCGACATGTTTAAAATAATTATTCTACATGCACCTGTGTGTAGTAACATTAAGGTGTACAGGAACAGGATTTAAATCGTTAACCTGTAAACTTTTTTTAGGACGTAACAAATTATTTAAACATCAAAGGTTCCCTGCCTGCCGTCAGGCACGGCATCTGACCAATGAAAAACAACGATAAACAGATGAAATAATTAATTCTTCTAAAACTAACAGGTTAATTAAGAATTTTACTGTAAGCGTCTGCCTTGTTGGGATTCAATTCCATTAACAAGTTGTAGGCTTTACGTTTATTATCCATAGATGCTTGCTCAAATATATTAACGAGCTCATCTGTTTTAGCATCGAAAAATGCAATCACAAAAATTGAAGAAGGGTATATTGATTTGATTACTTTGATTGATTCCAATACTTCAATCACATTACTCTGGGCTGTTTCCGGTTCTTTCTCAAAAAAATCTAAACCAAGACGATGATATTTATACAAACCAATCCTTAATGGCTGAATTTGTTGATTCATTATATCTTCTAGCAATGAGTATCGGTTCCGTGTAC
>JBDLIU010000270.1:0-6065 GCA_039714715.1 Bacteroidota bacterium | reverse complement strand
TTTGATCAAATCGATTAAAAAACATTTTGAAATTGATGAAAGGGAATCAGGCAAACCAAATATTAAACATATTTATGTGAGAATAAAAAAGCCTCGTTCGGTAAAACCAATCAAAGCAAGTAAGAGGAAGGGGAATTTGTAATATATTCTACCCAATAATTCTGGAATGTCACTGTCAAACATTTCACAGTGATTTTTATAGTCATTTTTACAATGTCATTTTCATAACCACTGATTATCAATTAGATAGAAAATATGGGTGGTCCTGGTGGGCCCACCTGCACAAACGCCTTAATAGATTAATTATCTACCTATTAAGGCGTTTTTAATACTATTTGTATCAAGCAATTTGACAAAAATATATTCTTCCCGTATATTTGTTTGACACTAACTCCTGCCCTCTATGAAAAATATAAATTGAATTATTGCAATACTAATGTCTGCCCAAGCCAAACCGTATATCCTATTGCATTTCAGAATTTCAATGATCCTGATGCTTCTTTTATTTTATCACAGTGGGTTATCGCAATGGCAATGGCAACATCCCTACCCTGTTGGCAATGACTTGTATGATTGTTTCTTTATAGATAGCGTTACTGGTTGGGCAGTTGGAGATGAAGGTGCTATCATTTATACTAATGACGGAGGAGAATCCTGGTCAGTTCAGAATATATCCGACATTCGAGAATTTAACGGTGTTTATTTTAATGATAATCTTAATGGATGGGTAGTAGGATATAATACTTCACTGGAAGGAATCATAATGTATACCAATGATGGTGGATTGAACTGGTCGGTCAACCATAGTGATACAATTGGGACACTTAAATCTGTACATTTCACAGATGTACATAATGGATGGGTGGTAGGATCATCTGGAATTGTTTTACATACTACCAATGGAGGTCAAACATGGAAAAAAATTGATCCCGGTATATATATGGGTTGGTACTCAGTGTACTTCACTAACAATCTAAATGGGTGGATATGCGGATATCAGGGCACTATTGTCCATACCTCAGATGGTGGTAATTCCTGGGAAATACAATACAATCAGCAAAGCGCCCTGTTTGACCAAATCTGTTTTGTAAATGATACCATAGGTTGGATTGCAGGATACAGTGATCTAAAGTTTACGGATGATGGTGGTGAGAACTGGTCCGATATGTCATTCCCCTATATGGGAATTGGAGATATTTTTTTTATTGATTCAATAACCGGATGGATTGCTGGATCATGTGGTGATATCTACTTCACAAGTGATGGAGGAATGAACTGGTCCTACCAGGCAAGTGGTATTAGCAGCCAATTAAACAGTATTTTTTTCACTAATAATAATCATGGATACACTGTTGGACAATATGGTGTAATTTCGAAAACCTCCAATGGAGGGGACAGCTGGCTGACCTCTTCATCTAATCATAATGGTGATATAAAGTCAATTGCTTTTGTCAACGATAGTATGGGATGGGCTGTATCCCATAACTCACTTTTTTATACAGAAAATGGTGGTGATGACTGGGATTATATCCTTCCTTTCATTAATACTCATATGAAAGAAGTTTTCTTTACAGATGAACTTCATGGATGGATACTGTGCTACGATGGAACCGTAATCAGAACCACAGATAGTGGAGATACATGGACGAGTCATATCCTGCCGGATGATCCCGATTTAAGTTGCATATTCTTCCTTGATGAATTAACAGGGTGGGTTGGTGGTAATGATTGTATTTATAAATCTACCAACGGGGGAGTAGATTGGATTGAACTAAATACTCCTACATATCCATCCATTAACAAAATGTTTTTTATTGATCCTGCTGCTGGATGGATTATTGCAAATGGTGGAAGAATATACAAAACTGAAAATGGTGGATACAACTGGACATTGCAATATATAAATCCTGATGCAT
Source organism: Bacteroidota bacterium (assembly GCA_039714715.1). Lineage (GTDB taxonomy): Bacteria > Bacteroidota > Bacteroidia > Cytophagales > Cyclobacteriaceae > S012-113. The sequence goes on along the minus strand of JBDLIU010000270.1, from coordinate 4,149 downwards.
TATCAGACATTATTTTCATAGATGAATTAAATGGATGGGCATGTGGATATGATCTGCTAACAACCAAAGATGGAGGAGAAACATGGGAAAAACATGTTTCTTGCACATTTGATTTCCTAAACGATATTGATTTCATAGACAATACATTTGGATGGGCATGTGGATATTATGGAACAATTATCAAAACTACTGATGGTGGGGAATTCTGGGAGATTTCTGAAAGCGGAACCAGCAAATCGCTTTCTAGCATTGACTTTGTGAATGAAAACACTGGCTGGGTTTGCGGAGAAGAGGCAACAATTTTACACACTTCAAATGGAGGGGCTGTAAACCTGCCTCTGGAACCAACTCAATCAAATGATACTAAAGTAAAAGTATTCCCAAATCCATGCAGGAATTATTTGAATATTATAGCCAGCAATGACTATAAGGATTATATCCAAATTGAACTTCTAAACTTCCATGGCCAAAAAATACACACAATCTATAATGGTTTCAAGAATCCCGGAGAACATTTATTCGCATACAATACCAATACTCTAGAAAGTGGGGTGTACTTTGTTGTTGTTCAAACGAATAGTTCTCGCAGTGGAAATATAGTGATTATAGTGAAGTAATGGTGCTTGACGAAGGAGATCTTTCGTTCCACTCAGGGTGATTAGCACGTTATTTAATATATGCAAGGGGAAAAGAAGGATTTCCTTCAGTTATACACAAGCAATCGCTGATGCCAATCTACCGGCATCTTTTCTACCCGAGGTCGCAAAATCTAGCCACCCCTTTCGTCCACCATTTATTAGCGGAACCTTCTTCAATAGTTTTTAGAAAGTGATAGATACAAAATCTTCATTCTACACACTAACTTAGCATAACTCATAAAGCACTATTTAATCAAGATTTTTTAGTGTCAAACATTTCACAGTGAATTTAATAGTCATTTTTACAATGCTATTTACAGAACCATTGATTATCAATTAGATAGAAAATAAGGGTCCCCGATAGCTATCGGGGTGGTGGGCCCACAAAAAGCGCTTCCCCTCGATGGGGAAGCGCTTTTTAATTTACGCTTCAGTATTTAGGCTTTACAATTTATACTCTGATGTTAAATATTCAATATTAAATGTTCATTGTATTTTCGATTTGGAGGTTGTTACGGTTTTTTGAAAGATGGCGGTGAGGTGATTACATTCTTCTATGAGTTGCGTAATGTCTTTTTCATCTTTGACAGAATCTGAATCAAAAAGTATTTTAAATCCAATACTGGTTTCATTTAGTTCTTTCAAAAAAACACTTTTCTTATGGATAAAATCTTTCCTGGATTCAGCACTTAGAACCCCTCCATTATTTAATGTATCACTCGTTAGTGACCTGATCAGCCAGGTTATTGGTCAATGGATTTCTTGCTAAATCAGAAACCAGCTTGTTTACATTTACACTTAAGTTCCCTAGCAGGCGCGTGTTAAAGAATAATACTAAGTACGATAATAATAGCAATTAGTCCTTCAATTCCATGTATGATTACAGCCATCCAGTTGCTACGAAATCGCCTTGCTGGAAAGGCAAGTATGAATCCCGCGAAAATTACCTGATGCAAAATACCGTGAGGTTTATGTAGATGGTAAAAAGCAAAAATCACTCCGTTAAAAAACCAGTCTGACTTGCCAAACACACCCCTCATTTTTGGAAGCAATATCCCTCTGAATAGAAATTCCTCACCAAGGAAATAATTGAACGGAATAGTAAGCAGGACAAGTCCGAACAGCCACCATGCACCTTTGTATTCCGGACTCATGAACTGGTTTAGATTATATTGTGGCAAGTTGTCAGAGGCAGGTACCAAAATACTCAGCACATCAGGTATAACTATAAACATGCTACCAATGCTGATTACAATGAAAGGGATCGCCCAAAGGAAAAGTTTTTTATTGTATCGCCCGCTCGTAGGTTCCTTTGGTAGATTATACCACATCCGTTTACGAATCGTTGTCCACCTGATGTTGCCGTATTCACGGTAGACGATGATAAGCGATAGAATGAATTGCCAGACCAGCCCCAGTATCATAAACGGCCAAAATACAAGAAAGGCAGGTACGTCATCAGGAACATCAAGATATCGGCCTACAGCAGGTGCCAGCCAGTAAGCCATTACAAACATGGGAGCTGTGGCCAAAAACCAGATCAAGAGGATCTTCAACAGACTGTATTGCTTGTCGTAATAAGTTTCCATCATCATGATTTTTTATTGGTTTTTATTATAATAACATATACAAACTTTTTTTTAAAAAAAAATTAAATAAAGGCTCCTGATTGGCCTTGACGGCGGATATCTTCTGCTAGATTCTTTATATCTCTGGAATTCTTTCTCTGTCTGTAAATGGATTTAGATAAAGGATGAATTCTTAACCTATTGATTGGGACAGAAACTACCTGGAGAACAGGCGAATATATATCTTCCTCCTCTTCTTCTGGATATTCTTCATTTTCGGGGTATTCGACCATAGTAATATGATTTGGTGATTATAATTAACTTCCTGACAATTGTCAGGAAGTTGAAAACCTACATTACAAATATGGTCAAAATCTAATTGAATTCCAAGACCTTTGAAAGATTTGGATTAAGAATGCTGAGACCCAAGAGAAAGCTTCACTTTGGATATAAGTGAAACTTGAATTCAGAGAATAATCTATAATTTATGACCTTGATGTTGCTTTTTCAATTTCAGAATGATAGGCTTTAGCGTTTTGCTCAGAAGTATGGTCTACCATGTAATAATCAGCCCGAATGCTATTGTAATAAATTTGGCGATCAACATGTTTTATTGGCTAATTATTCTTTGATGCGATGGAAAAAATTACATTATCACCATGCCATATATCACTTTCTGGCAGGATGTCATTTCTGAAAGTAACTGAATCAAAACCATGCCTTCCGAGAATTTGCTTCAAATCTTCGAAATTAAAAAAATGTGTCCAGAAACGATACGTTTTTATAATCTTACCAGAATCTATTATAGTATGCTGATAAAGTATCACTTTCTGCTCATTATATAAGAATGATTCTGATAATGCTAAATAAGGACCATCCTTCCAAAACCCACTTTTACAAACTTCCCAGTCCTTAGGAGTTACTTTTTGTTTGATGTCCTTGTCACTAAGTACATCAAAAATCAATCTTCCTCCCTGTCTTAATACCCTGTAAACCATTTTCAATAAAACGTTTCTTTGTTCTGGTATCAATACTCCCAGGTCAGTATATATCATCATTACTAAATCATATTTTCCTTCTTCAAGATCAAGATCAAGATAATTTGCATTTATGTATTTAATCTCAAGTCCCTTATCGATAGCTGATTTTTTAGCGTAGTCAATTGAGTTCCTTGAAATGTCAACTCCTGTGACATTATGACCTTTATGCGCAAAAATCTCTGCATAAAGGCCTGGACCACAACCCAAATCAAGAATATTTAACACTCCATTTTCTTTTTGAGATTCTAAAATCCAATCCACAGTACTTGATATCGTTGACATTTTTCGACTAGCAAGGTCCAGATCAGGATTTAAATGTATATCTAACAATTGTTTCGATATGTGCTCGTCGGTCCACATAAATGATGTACCCTTTTCATGAATTTTAGGCTTTTCACAATGTAAAGCGATTTCAGTAATTTCCATTTTCTTCAACTCGTTTAGCGATATTCTTTAAAAAGAGTATACTTTGCTTTGAGGATGATTTCTTAAATTTCAATTATAAAAGACTGAAATTTACCAGCTTTGCTATCCATATCCTTCTTTTGTAGTTCTGTAGCCTTACCCTTTTTAGGGAAGGCTACATGTCCATTAAGGTTTAATTTCAGATTATTGTTTCCTTTATCGTACCATTACGAGAATCTTATTCTCACCACGCAAGTTATACATAAGTTATACATTTCTGCATTTATATTAAACCAAATTGACCTTAATGGAGCTATTTCGGTCATTGAAGAATTATAATTAATTGGAAATAAATTATTTAAAAGTTATTGGGTTTGTTTTAAATTTGTTAAATTAAAACTGGTGGGCCCACAAAAATAAAAGCCTCAACATCGTGTTGGGGCTTATTTTATTCACATATTATAATTAGTACATTCAGCAAATATCCATTTGTTCTTT
>JBDLIU010000269.1:0-6099 GCA_039714715.1 Bacteroidota bacterium | reverse complement strand
AAGATTGATGGAGAGGAGCTTGCAATTATCGGGGTTGACAACTGGGGAGTAGGCAGGTTTGCCAAATATGGTGATATTGAAAAAGCCTATGATGGAATAAAAGAGAAGCCAACGAAAATATTGCTCTCACATGATCCAAGCCATTGGGATGCGCAGATAAGACCAGGCTATAGTGATATTGATCTTATGCTGGCTGGGCATACACATGGTTTCCAGTTTGGTGTTGAGGTTGGCAATTTCCGCTGGTCACCATCACAATACATGTATAAGCAATGGGCAGACTTATATTCTGAAGGTGATCAGCATCTGTATGTAAACCGAGGCTTTGGTTTTATTGGCTACCCTGGCAGGGTAGGAATTATGCCTGAGATTACCATTCTTGAATTGGTAAAAACATAGAATAAAGCTTGTTCATTATACTTTAAAATTCTCCGTTAGAAAAATAATGAACATTGAATTCAAGAAACTTATTTTCTGCGCAAATCTGCGAAATCTGCCTGCCGCAGGCTGGTCTGCGGGAAACAGAATTACCTTATATTTTCTCTCCTGTTAACTCTTCAAAGAATATATTCGCAGTATTAAAGCAAGTGGCAATTCCCGGTAAACCAACAGACGCATTGGCAATGGTTAGGTTGTCTACTGAATTAATGGTTTTGACAGCTGAAAGAACACTGTCAGGATTAAGTCTCCTGCCATATACATTGCCTTTTTCAACACCAAGATCCTGATAAATATCCCAGGGTGTCTTAATCTCTGTAAAAACTATATTCTCTCGTAACCCGGGAATTAAATATTGTTCTGTTGTTTTAAGAACCGTTTCTATTACCCTTTCCTTAAAACTATTATAAATTGATTTCCCTCTATTGGCTGTTTTTCTTGACTGCTCGAAATTGCCGGGGGCAAAGATGGTCAGATCAATTACTGTACCTTCAGCAATGTTACTTGATTTTAATGCTGTTTGTGATCCTGCATAAAGGTGAACAGGGGGTTTCAGCATATCAGGATTGGCGAAATCTAAATTGTTGCCTTCAGCATTCCACCAATTAAATCTTCCTTTAAGTTTTTCTAGTAGCTCTTTAGTTGCTTTAACGCCAACAAATACCGATGTAAGTGAATTAGAAGGGGAGTAGTCGAAATCATCCTTGTCACATTGTGAAATTAACTTGCAAGTGAGTCTTGGAGATAATGTACTGATCACATATTCATTGCTAAATGTATTTCCACTCTCAGTTTCCAGTTTAATAATGGATCCGGCACTGACAACAGCTTTTATTACTTTATTGTTAGTTAAAACATCACCTCCACCTGCTTTAATAACACCAACAAGCGCATTAATCATATGTTTAAACCCGTGCCTGGGCACATATGCACTGGTGTAAATGTGCCCCATGGCGGCAACATAAACACCAATAGAAAGTTCATTTGCGGGTTCTGCAAATACTCCTCCTGAGGAGTAAAGATATTTTTGAGCTTCTTTTGATAACTCACAGATGTCGAATGTTTCCTGCAGTGTTTTTTTAGCCAGCTTCCATACATCCAGCTTGGCTCCGAAAGAAACATCTCCAGATAAGGCTATTGAAGACCGCATATCACTGTAGTCAGCCATATACAACCCTTCTTTTTCAAGGTGTTTTGAGGCTTGAAACAGACTGTCGAAATACTCGAAAAAATCTTCAATTGCTTCTTCTTCGTCAGGGAATTTTTTTAGCATTTTATTCTTAAAACCACTAATTCCTGTGGGTAGTAACATACCTGAATCGTTACCAACCTGATAATAATTTTGTGCCTTATTATTAAGCGGTACCATAGAAATCTTAGATTCCAGGTTTAAAAACTCTAATACCCTATAGCCAATGTCTCCCTTTCCAAATTCCCACAGGAATTGCGGTCCTGCACAAAATTCAATTCCTTCGACACTAAAAGAACGCGCATGACCACCAATAAATACAGGATTACTTTCAAGAATAGTAACCTTGTATCCTTTTCTGGAAAGCATGGCCCCTAAAACCAACCCAGTAATGCCACTTCCAATAATGCTTACATTTTTTTGCTGTGATGGTGATGCTAATTTGTTTTTAAACATAGCTGAGACATTTGGAATAGAAAACGGGGTGACAATCATTGCCCCGGCCATATACTTTAAAAATTTTCTTCTTAATAACCTCATTCAGATAATCAGGGTGTTAAAATTGGTTTGCTAATCAGGTTAACAATAAATTCTGTAGAAATTTCGGCAATAAGTGCCAGGCTTAATGATAAAAATACTGAAAGATAGGTGGCCTTGTACCTAAGATCATAAGGCCATGTATTCATTGTTTGCAGATAACTATCAGAAAGCTTTGCATTTTCCTGTAATACCCCAAATTGCTGTATTTCCTCGTGCGACAGGTCAGATGATTCGAACTTCCTGACAAGTTCCATCATTTTATTGCTGTTTTCCAGCAACTTATTTCTTTTGTAATCAGCTAAAATCTTATGTAGTTCAAAAATCGGAAATGCAAATACAGCCAGTGATACGAGGAATGGGAATACTATCCAGAAATAGGTTAAAATCTCTAAAATAGCATAGTTGGAAATGTTAGACCACGGGGTAAGAAATATATATGAAGCGATAAAAAATCCCATGATAAGTGTATAGGTGGCAAATGTGAATACAATTTTACCTACAAGGAGTGTGCCGGCACATTTGTCCGGGTGAAAATAATTTAGAGTAAGACTACTTACCTGGTCCAACTGGTTTACTAACCTGATAACTCCTACAATGCCCCCGGCAGCCATTCCTGCCATAAACCCAACAAGAAAATGAAGAGTTGCCAGTGAAATTGATAGGGCAATTTCTGTATACCAATGTCCGAATAGAAACCCAAATAGGGTATTGATTATCCCAAACCCAATTCCATAAGGTAACAGGTTATAGTCTTTAGTCGTTTTGTTGAGGATGGGGAGAAATGTTTCCCTGAATTCTTCTACACTTATGTTGGTTAAGGAAACCAGGTTGACCACATACTTGCGTAATCTTTTTGTTGCAATTAAAACCAAATAAAGGTTAATGCCAATCATCATGCTAACCATAAAACTGAAATCAGTAAAAATATTAACCTCGTAATAACTGGCAATAAAGTAATGAGGCCAAAAGGTGACGATTGCGATCAGAACTGAAGCAGGAAAAGGAGATAACTTTAGCCGGGATACAATTTTTTCATAGAAAGCAATATTATTTACCGAAACCTCTTTCCTGATTTGATCCTGGAATTTAAGGTCTTCCGGCTCGAAAGTCTGTATTTGGGGCTTTGAAGATTGACCTGCCTTCATTTATCTGTATGCTGCTTACAATGCTAAAAATAATAAAGAAAATTGGCCATACCGTTAGAAAGAGTGATGTAATATCATTTTGGCGAGTAAAAACACATACAGGTATTAGAGAATACCAATTATTAGATAATATTTGATCGATTTTCATCGAATACTAGAAAACTAAAAAACCTCACGCAGGATATACTCTCCTAGTTGCAGAAGGGCCAGTAGGGCAAAAACAATAAGCACTATTGATGTAATTGCGCATAAAACCGATCCAACACTATCAAAATCGATATCAAAAAGACGAATACCCATCTCACCTAACTTAGTAAAGTACAATATAACTATAAATAGTGATATTTCAAAGAAAATTTGCAGCTATTTATTCTTACTGGTCTTAGCGTCTTTGTTAAGACTAGAGATTGGCTATTTATTCGAAATCAGTTCGTCTTTCTTTTGTTCCAGGATCCCCAGCAGCTCATTGATAGTATTTAAATGGGTTCTGAATGACATAACCGCAAGCCTCAGCCAGTAAGTGCCATCAATTGTAGTAGAAGATATAAAAATCCGACCGTGTTCCTGCACTGCCTTAATTAACTGATCATTGAACTTGTTGGGGTTATCCACACCTTGAGTATATCTGTAAATACAAACGGATAACTCTGGTTCTGGTCCCACCTCAAATCCTATCTCTTGAATTTTTTGATAGAAATACTGACACAACAATACCTTTTCTTCCAGTGCTTGCCGAAACACCTTTACCCCGAACAATTGTAATGGGAGCCACATCCTTAAACCCCGAAAATGTTTTGTTAATTCAGGAGACAGATCTGCGGGTGAAGGTTCGGCTTCGATTTCTGTAACGTCTTGCATATAATTAGCTCGGTAATAATGACTTTGCTTCATTGCTGTTACATCTTTAATAATCACTGCGCCTAAACCATAGGCTAAAAACAGACCCTTATGTGGATCTATTGTGACTGAATCAGCTTTCTCAATACCCTTAAGTTTCTTTTTTAATTCATTAACTAACACAAAGAATCCCCCGTAGGCAGCATCTATATGAAACCATAAATTGTATTCTTTACAAAGTGTGGCTATATCGTCAAGTGGATCTATGGCACCGGTGTCTGTAGTGCCTGCAGAACCAATCACCATGAAAGGTGTAAGTCCATATTCTATATCAGATTGCACCTGGCTTTTCAAATAAGATAAATCCAATCTGAACCGTTCGTCCACATCAATTTCACGAAGTACGGCTTCTCCCAAACCTGCAATTCGTATAGCTTTGTGTAAAGAATGGTGTGCTTGCTTCGTAAGGTAGATACAGGATTTTTTAATTTTATCTGAAGAAATACCCTTCATGTCACGTGCTGTGACAATCCCAATCAAGTTAGCAATTGATCCTCCAGAAGTAAGGTTGCCATGTGCAGGTTCAGGAAATCCAATCATTTTTGCAATCCATCTAATAACCTGATTCTCCAGTTGTACAGCTCCGGGGCTGGCATAATAAACGCCGGCATATTTGTTTGCAACTGCGGCAAGGTAATCACCAAGGGCCGAAGGATAGACTCCTCCTCCGGGGATGTATCCGAGATGTCCCCCTGAAGCCGGTTGAATCCCCGGGCCATCCACATCTTTGGCTACCACCTTAAGCAATTTGTCAATATCGTAACCCTCTTCATTAAATTCAGTGCCTGCTAGTTGGTCCCCATATCCTTCATCGCTTTTATAAGCATCTAAATCATTGATCTTTCTTAGAAATTGATGCCCATGGTTAATTACTTTTTGTGTGAGATCATCAAGGTCTTGCCCTAACGGTTCCATGGCTTTAGTGGCGTCCTGCAGGCTATTGAGCTTATTAACAATTGAGTTATTCTCCGACATATGAATAGAATACAGGATGTGAAATTATGGAATTTCACACCTCCTAACAAATTATTTTATTTAGATGGAATGAGATGGATGCAACTACACCTGGTTTCCCAATCCCTGTAGGAGAAGTTCAGCTGAAGCCGGATTAGTGGCAAGTGGTACATTATGAACATCACAAAGTCGCAGCAACATTAATACATCTGGTTCATGTGGGTGCTTATCAAGTGGGTCTCTAAAAAAGATGACCGCACTAATCTCACCTTCTGCTACCATGGCAGCTATCTGCGCATCTCCACCGATGGGACCTGATAACATCTTTTTTACACTTAAGCCAGCATTTTCTGCATGCTTACCTGTTGTGCCGGTTGCAACAAGGTCAAGTTTTTGGAGATATTGTTTATGTTCCAGTAAAAAGGCCACCATATCAGCCTTTTTTCCATCATGTGCGATCACTGCGATTTTCATGACACAAATTTACACGTTGATTTTGACATAGGAGATTATTTCTGCCCTGAATTGCCAGCCAGTTGCCCGCAGGCAGCATCGATATCTTTTCCCCTGCTTCTACGAACTTTTATTGTTACGCCACGCTTATCCAGGTAGGCAGCGAATCGGTCCAGAGCATCAGGACTTGTCTTACTAAAAGGAGCGTTGCTCACAGGATTATATTCAATGATATTCACCTTACTGGGGAGGTGCCTTGTAAACTGGTAAAGCTCTTCAGCATCTTCAATCGAATCATTGAATCTGTCAAATAGTATGTATTCGTAAGTAATCAGATTCTTTGTTTTGCTATAATAGTACTTGAGTGCTTCGCGAAGTTCGGCCAAAGAATTAGTTTCATTGATGGCCATAATCTCATTACGCTTCTTATCATTAGCAGCATGAAGTGAAAGTGCCAGGTTAAATTTCACCTCATCATCTCCC
>JBDLIU010000268.1:0-6101 GCA_039714715.1 Bacteroidota bacterium | reverse complement strand
TATTTGTGGTGCCTGTACTTTATAGTATGTGGCAGGAAAGATTACTTAAAAGGAAGATAAATACAGAAAGAAAGGAGAGCATAGTATGAAGACGAAACTATTAATATTGATCATTGCGCTATTTATTAGTGGATTATCTAGAGCACAGGATGAATTGTCCTCCTACCTGGAAATCGCTGCTAAAAATAATCCCGGATTGAAAGCAAGGTTTAGTGAATATATGGCTGCCCTTGAGGTAGTTCCTCAGCTTGGTACACTTCCTGATCCACAGCTTGCTTTCGGATATTTTATTCTACCCGTTGAAACCAGAAACGGACCACAACGATTCAGATTATCCCTCGCCCAGATGTTTCCATGGTTTGGAACCCTTGGAGCTAAGGAAAATGTAGCTGTTAGCCAGGCGAAAGTAAAGTATGAAATATTTGAGGATTTCAAATCCAATTTATTTTTTGAAGTTAGGGCTACTTATTTTGAGCTATACTTCTTTAAAAAAGGGATTGATATTACCAGGGAGAATTTAAGAATCCTTAAGTCATTTAGAAGTCTGGCTCTGATTAAGATTGAATCCGGCAAGGCATCTGGCGTTGACCAACTCAGGATAGAAATGGAACTTGCTGATATGGAAAATGAATTAGCCCTGCTGGTAGATAAATGGGGCGTAGCAAGTATAAAATTCAATACACTCTTAAATGTTGATGACAACTCTCAGATCATAATTCCCGAAACTCTCTGGCAGGATGATCTCATGTATTCAAGGGATCAGATCCTTGACAGCCTGAGGCAGAATAATCATCAATTGGTAAAATTCGATTACTTGTTGGAATCTTATCGTAATAGTGAACAACTGGCAAGAAAGTCTGGATTGCCTTCTTTTTCAATAGGTGTAGATTATATCGCTGTTGGGAAGGTAGATGGCTCTATGGCCGTTCCTGACAATAATGGCAAGGACGCCCTGCTCTTTCCCAAAATAGGGATCACCATTCCATTATACAGGAAGAAATATACCTCGATGGTTAATGAAGCATTATACCTGCAGGATGCCACAATGGAGCGAAAAGAGGAAAAAGCAAATTCTCTTGAAGTCTTATTCGAGAGAACCTATTATGAATATGTCGACAGTCAAAGAAGGATAGTCTTATATCAAAAACAAAAAGCATCAGCGAATAAGGCTATCAACATACTTGAGACTGAATATGCCACGGATGGGAAGAATTTTGAAGAAATCCTTCGAATGGAGAAACGATTATTAAAATATTCCCTTGAACTGGAGAAAGCCTATGGTGATAAGCAGGCATCAATAGCTTTTATCAATTACTTAATCGGCAATTAAAAACACTTAATTATGAAAACAAATTTTAGCATCAAAAAATATTGGAAGACAGCAGTTATTATCATCCTATCACTGCTTGTTGGAATGATCATAGGTAATAAACTCCTGTCGGAATCAGGTTCACATAGTGAAGAGCATGTTCATGAAATTTCTGAGAGCTCAGAAGCATCAACATATACATGCTCCATGCACCCGCAAATAAAACAAGAGGGGCCTGGTTTATGCCCGATATGCGCAATGGATCTTGTGCCACTGAATACAATGGATCATGGTGGTGAAGATATAGGGCCGGATGAGATCCAAATGACTCAATCCGCCATTGAGCTCGCTAATGTCCAGACAGTGATGGTAGAAAGGGGAGTTCCTATTAAGTCAATTCATCTTCTTGGAAAGGTTAAGCCTGATGAAAGGAATATCTCTGAAATCACAGCCAGGTATGGGGGAAGGATAGATAAACTGTATGTTAATTATACGGGACAGCATGTATACAAAGATCAAAAATTAGCTTCTATTTATTCACCGGATCTGATTACAGCTCAGAAGGAACTACTGGAAGCAATTAAATACATGGAAACAAATCCTTCATTCTACAATGCTGCACGAAGTAAGCTTGAACTCTGGAATCTTACACAGGAACAGATCGACGATATTGAACGAAGTGGCGAGCCCAAACACCACTTTGATATATTATCTCCAATAAATGGAACTGTCACCCAGCGAAATATTTCTACAGGTGACTATGTAGATGAAGGATCTCCTCTTTTTGAAGTAATTGATTTGACGAAGGTATGGGTGATGTTTGAAGCTTATGAAAGCGATCTTCCATGGGTAAAAGAAGGAGATTTGATGAGTTTCACTTTACAATCCGTACCCGGGAAGACCTTCAATCCCAGGGTAAGTTATATTGACCCATTTATTGATCCGACAACAAGAGTAGCCCAGGTCAGGGTTGAAATAAATAATCCTGAGCTGGAATTAAAACCTGAAATGTTCGCAAATGGAATCATTGAGTCAATGATAGCGGCAAGCTCAGATCAACTATTAATACCTAAATCATCGGTTCTTTGGACTGGCAAGCGAGCTGTAGTATATGTAAAGGTACCTGGCAGAGAAATGCATTCATTCCAGTATAGAGAAATTGTACTGGGCCCTGAGGCAGGTGAATATTATGTTGTTTCTTCTGGTTTGGACGAAGGTGAAGAAATTGTAATGAATGGTGTATTCAAAATTGATGCAGCTGCACAACTTGCAGGGAAGCCGAGTATGATGAATCCTGAAGGTGGAAAAATGTCTACTGGTCATGACCATGGACAAATGGAAATGCAGGATGAGAACACAAATCAATCAGGTACTGATTCGGAACATGTCATGATTAAAGTTTACGGCAATTGCGGTATGTGTAAGGATCGTATTGAGGAAGCAGCCCAAACTCAGAAAGGGGTGATAAATGCAACTTGGGATAGTGAAGAACAATTGCTCCACCTTGATTATGATGCAAGTTTACTTGATCCTCTGGAAGTTGAAAAAGCAATTGCAGCAGTTGGTCATAATACTGAACATGAAACTGCCCCTGATGATGTTTACGATGATCTGCCAGGTTGCTGTTTATATGACAGGCCGATACGATAAGTTGAATAATCTATAAAACTATTTATTATGAAATCATTGAAGTTTGTATTAATTCTAATATTAATTGGAGGAAACATCCTATTTGGTCAGAATCCAATAATAATTCCAGATACAGTATCAGGTCCGGAATATAATCTGTTATTACAAAGTGGTGAGATCCAGTATTATTCCGGTCAAAAAACTATAACGATGGGTGTAAATGGTGACATTCTGGGTCCAACGTTATTAATGGATAAAGACGATCAAATAAGCTTGGTTGTTGAAAATCAACTTGGAGAACCAACTACTATTCACTGGCATGGGATGCACGTTTCGGCAAGTAATGACGGAGGCCCACATACAGTTATTGAAGCTTCAGCTATTTGGAACCCCCAATTTACAGTTTTGGACGAGGCCGGAACATACTGGTATCATCCTCATCTTCATGAAAAAACAAATGAACATGTATCTAAGGGATTAGCAGGATTCATTATAGTTCGTGATGATGATGAAGCATCACTTGAATTACCACGGACATATGGAGTGGATGATTTTCCACTGGCTATACAAACAAAAGACTTTGACGAAAATAACCAGATAGTTGTACCGTCCAATGCAGATGATATATTAATGGTTAATGCAACCATTGACCCGGTATTGGATGTTCCTGCACAAGTGGTCCGGTTTAGGGTTTTAAATGGCTCATCGCAAAGGGTGTTTAACATTGGCTTTTCAGATGATCATACTTTTTACCAGATCGCTTCAGATGGAGGTTTATTAAGTGAAAGCATAAGTCTGACCAGACTACAGTTAGCACCTGGTGAAAGAGCGGAGTTGCTATTTAATTTTTCAGGGATGGATGGGCAATCAATTAAATTAATGAGTTATGCCTCAGAGTTTCAAAATGGAATTTATGGAGCCACTTATCCCGGCATGATGTCAATGATGACATTAAATAATTACAATCCGAATCCATTAAATGGAAATGATTATGAGATTATGACCCTTAATGTAGTGTCAACAACAGGAAATCCTGTCACTACTATACCGACTACTTTGGTTGAGGTGAACCCAATACCAGAGTCCTGGGCTAATATTACGAGGAATATTGTATTTACACCATCCCAAATGGGGTCCAGCCAGCTTAATTATCCATTTTTAATAAACGGAACCGGATTTGATATGAACGTTATTAATTATTCCATTCCCTTAAATAATATTGAAATATGGGATATTACAAATCAATCAGCAATTGCACACCCATTTCATATTCATGATGTACAATTTTTTGTATTAGATCGAAACGGTAGTACGCTACCACCCGGTGAGCAAGGCTATAAGGACGTAATATTAATAGAGCCATTGGAAACAGTGCGGTTCATTACCCAGTTCACCGACTTTGCAAATGATACAGTGCCCTATATGTTTCACTGTCACATGCTGGTCCATGAAGATGATGGTATGATGGGGCAGTTTGAGGTGGTGGATAACACCTTAGGTGTTGATATTTATTCTGGCCTTGAGGAAAATGTTATTCTCTACCCAAATCCAATAAATGATGGACTATTAAGAATTGTATTTATTGATGGTGAAAGAATGGTAGAATCCTACGAGATAATATCTGTATCAGGTCGACTGATTGTTTACCAACCTTTAGGAATGAGCACAAATAATTTAGTAATATACCTTTCAACTATTGTAGATGGACAATACTGGATAAGGATCAATAGTAATGATAAATTCATTACTAAAAAGTTTATTAAAAATTGATTAGGACAATAAGTATGCATTAAAACAAAGAAAAATGAAAACATTGAATTTATTGCTAGTATTTATGGTTCTGGGAATTACAGCATTAGTCGCTCAGGACATTAAAAAAGAGGAGTTTAAGGTTTATGGAAACTGCGGAATGTGTGAAAAACGCATCGAAAAAGCAGCTACTGAACTGGATGGAATAGTATCAGCAGATTGGGATAAAGAATCCAAAATGATACTGGTATCTTTTGATGCTGACAAAGTTAGTTTAGAAGATATTCATAAGGCTATTGCAAAAGTTGGTCATGACACAGACGATGAAAAGGCTGATGATGAAGTATATAATGGGTTACCTGGATGCTGCCAATATGAAAGACCAGAAGAGGAGTAACTGTTATTAAATGATTCTTAATTTATTAAGGAGGATATCATAAGATATCCCTTCTTTGAATATTGTTATAAAAATAATTGAAAATCTAATCGGTGTTTCATAAATATCTTTGATGCTGATTAATAAATTGTCAATATTGACAAAATAAGCCAAGAAAAAGTCCGAAAATGTTTTAAGAATGCGACAATTGTTTTAAGAAAATAAAGCTAAAGGACTGGATTACTGGCTTATAGAGTAGTTCTGATTGACTGCGCCACACCCCGGATAATTTACACTTTACAATATTCAATATTTCGTTTTCAAGCTAACCAACGGAGCCTGTCCCGTGCGAAGCCGAGGGGCCACACCCCGAATATTTTAAATCCCAAAATTCAAAAACAAATTCCAAACTATGATATGATTTGGGATTGCAAAGTTAATTCTTTTTCCTCAAAAAACTAAAAATGGATATCCCTTACATTTAATGATATGATGGTATTGAGGTGATGATCTATCGCCGTCAATAAATTAATATATATTTGCCTTCGTTAAAAACAATCATAACAGTAACCCTTTTGTTAATTATATGAAAAGTAGAACTGGAATTCTGGAACGCATGTTGAACTGGACGGAACGGGCTGGCAATGCCCTGCCCCATCCTGCTACATTGTTTGCATTATTTGCTCTTGGAGCATTAGTCTTTTCAGCTCTTGGCCATGTGTTGGGCTGGTCCGCCATACATCCTGCTACCAATGAGATCATAAGGCCAGTTAATCTGCTGTCACAAGACGGCATTCACCGGATCCTGCTTGAGATGGTAGACAACTTTACCGGGTTTGCCCCTCTGGGTATTGTACTGGTTGCCATGCTTGGGATCGGTATTGCAGAGCAAAGTGGGTTGATCCATACGGTCATCCGCTTGCTTGTCCTGAATTCACCTAAACACTTACTTACATTCGTACTTGTTTTTACCGGCATCCTTTCTAATGTAGCATCAGATGTGGGCTATGTTTTACTGATCCCACTGGCCGGGGTAAT
>JBDLIU010000267.1:0-6138 GCA_039714715.1 Bacteroidota bacterium | reverse complement strand
CCTGGAAATAGACGGTTTGTTTACCATAAACACCAGATACCACCTGCATTGGTCCATGGGAATCATCACGGTAATCTCCCACAATTATTTTTTGCATATTACTTCTTCCCGCTGGAAAAAGGGAGGCATGCCAGCCAAAAAGCCGTTCGTGTGTTAGCTCATCTTTGTAACGTGTTGTTGCATCAAGCATCATTTCTACCACACCATCTATGTTCCTGTCAGAAGGCGGGAGCCCGGAAACATCCATACCAAGCTTGCTTGCTAATGAAGACCTTACCTGATCCTGATCCAGGTTTTCTCCTTCTATTTCAGAAGTTTTTACAACATCCTGAGTTAAGGTTTCAAGTACGGCCTCATCCCTCAGTGCAAAGCCAAGCGACTCCATTCTGCCAATCAGGCGCCCAAGAGCCTGGCGTACTTCTCCTAAGGGTCTGGCTAGGGCTTTATCATCCCATGTAAAGGCCGGCCAACCCTCTTTTTGGTAAATGTATGGTTTTAATTGTTGCATATTTTGCTACAAATATAACCCTTATTCAACGCAAATTGAAATTAATCGTTGCAAAAGACGCTACGAATAAGGGGGCTAATCGTAGCAAAAGATAGATTATTTAATCAAAGCTGATCGTAGCCCATCCTTCGCTAAAGCTTTAGAGGCCAATGCTACGACCAGAATAGCTCTACCTCACTTTAAGTTCATCCACCTTCTCCAACGTATCCGGATTTAGCACCTCCATCTCAATACTATCACCATCCACATGAAATAGCACCAGGGCATTCTGTGTCGTAAACCCACTTACTGAGCTGCTCCATGGTGTTTGCTCCTGAGCATAGTAGGGGGCACCTGCTGCGCCATTATTAATCTGGTAGATTGTTCTGGTTAGTTCTAATTTCTTCATCTCCCATTTATCATCATAAATAATGGTATTCGGCCCAACCTCTGTTTTAGCATAGTTATGTTCATCACCTGTAAGAATAGCTCTTGTCTTCTTACTTTTATTGATAAGCAGATCTAGTAACTCATCGCGTCTTTCAATAATCCCTTTCTTAAGTGGCTTTCCTGCCACATAAGGCCTGAAATCATTATTACCACCATACCACATGTCATCTCTCACATGCCCTCCATTAGGGAAACAGGGTGTGTGTTGTGTAACAAAAATATGGTCAATGGTTTCATCTTTTTCTAACTGCATTATTGTTTCTTCCAACCACTCTAATTGCTGATCCATAATATAACCATGCAAGCCGCCACTAACTATCGGAATCTCTCTTGTACTTGGTGAATACCAGTAATCTGAGTTAAGGTTGATCATCGCAACATTATCGTACGTGTAGTAGAATACATTTTCTTTATAGGTTGGGAAGTCGGTCTTTCTCTTGTTTGGGTCATATTTGGCACCATCTTCAGAATCTGGTCCATTCAAAGGGTTTACGAAGTGCCTGGCAAAGACTGCTTCGCTGGACTCTGTATCGTATGGGAACCTGTCAATTCTAAATGATTTTTTATCATCCTGGAACATTCGCATTAATGCTTCATGATTACCCATGGTAGCAATAACAGGCATGTAATGGGCAAATGGCTGAATAGCTCGTTTCCAACTGGCATATTGTAAATCCATTTCTCCTATAGCAGTTTTATAACCACCTATCATGTCTCCTGTAAATTGCATGAATGCAGTACCTTGCTGTGTTGCTAACGCCATTATCTTTTTTGTGATATAGACATTGGCCCCGCTAATATTACGCTCACCACCACCATTGCCTCCACGCGAATCACTAGCATAAGCAAATGAGAATTTTGTGCGTTTTCCTGCTATTGGAGCTGTTTTAAATGAATAATTAAACTGATTATCACCAATAGTGACCACATAGTCATAATTTTTATTGGCGCTTAATCCTGTGAGTTTTATCTCGTGATGAAGACCCGAAACCTTACTCTTAAACTCTTTCCCTTCAACTGTAACCAATGCTTTAAGTTCATTGTTCGTATCAAACGAAATGGTAGCACCTTTATCTGTTAGCAGGTTAACAAATGGCCCTTCAAGAATCGTGTCATCTATCTTAAATGGTCCTGTACCTTTAAAAGCTATTTGTCCATCGTATAATATATTCCCTTTATCATTGATAATACGGTAACCTATTACCCCTTTACCCGATTTTTCCCAACCCACCATATCGTATCTTCCCCTCAACTGATTTTTAATATTAATGGCTGTTTTGCCGGTTTTAATTTGTGCAGATCTTGAATAATAAACAGGTTGTGGATGTTTTGAATCACCAAAAGGAATCAATCCAAACACCATTTTGCCCTCCAATTCTTTATCGTTGAAATCAAAAAACAATCCACTTGCAGTACCTGCTATTTTACCTCTTATATTATTAAGCAATAAAGGATTCAGGTATTCAACATGAGTTGCCTTACCTCCATCATACTCTACCATCAGCATTCCTTCACCCTGAATAATATTAGAATGAACAGCAGGAATCTCTAATTTTTGGGCATTTATAATTGTACTGGTGAAAAACCCCAGTACTAGTAATTTAATCTTCATATAATCAATAGTTTAAATATTAATTTGTAGGGTTATTGAGAAATTTTATAACCACCATTCTGTCTTTGTTCCCTAAAAATGGTACGGGTGGCATACCATCTCTATAGCCCATTGTTTGAATCCTGTTTTCACTAATTCCTTCGACTGTTAGATAGGTCTTCACGGCTTCTGCCTGTGCAATTGATCTATCATTATGGTAAGTTATTAATTCTTGTTCTACTTGTATGGAATCTACAGCTGCCAATCTTTCCAGTATAACATTAGCAACGGTAGTGTCATCCCAAATTGTGGCCAACTCATTATTGATAGCAATCAATAGTGAATCTTTTTGCTGATTTTCCATGGCATCAGCTCGTATGGCAGGTTCATATACGATTATGTTATCTCTTCTCAACTCGGTAAGATCATCTTGCGACTGCAGGCTATCTTCTGTATAGGTTTTCTGGTAGGTACCTATCTCAATATTTAAATCGGGATACCTTTTTAACAGCTTTGTTAACCTGTTCAATTCCTGGGTGGAAAATTCATCGATCTCACTTGTATAGGGCTTAAATCCGAATACGTTTAAAGGAAATGTGATTCCAACCACAAGATTTTTCAATATAATGTTAGGGTACTGTCTTCTTGGGGCCACTAGTTCTTTGGCATCAACCAGTTCCGACCGGTAAAGTTTCTCAAGGCGTACATCACTATAAGACACATCGTATTCAGCTCCTTCAGGCAGAATAATAATAAAATTGCCATCAGCAATAGATGTTCGCATACTTACCTCATATGCCTTCTCCTTAAGATTATAGGCCCGAACATTGGCGGCAAGGGTGTTACCCTCATCGTCTTTTACGCTTCCCTGGCTCACAATCACATCTTCAATTTTATACGGTTCCGATAGTCGCTGTTCAACAATTGCTTTTTTGCCTTTATCTGTAGTGGTTGTATAAAAGGCCACCGATCTAATAGAGGCTGATAGAAAATAATCGTCACTAGATGTGTTAACCGGTTTAATATTTACTGGTTCCGACCAATGATCGCCTGTTCGTTTCGACATCCAGATATCTAATCCTCCTTTTCCTCCGGGTCTATCCGAAGTAAACACCAGTGTTCTATTGTCGGGTAATATTCTTGGAGAAGTTGTATTGCCATTATTAATATGAGCTGGTAACTCTACCGCCTCCTGCCAGCCTCTAACTCCCCTCTGGCTATAATACAATTTGCAACCACTCATATTAGAATTAGACATGCTATTGCACCTCATAAAATACATACGTTGGTTATCTGGTGATATTGAAGGATTGCCTTCATTCTCTGGCGAATTAACAGGTTTCCCGACATTCTTTGGTCTTGCCCATTGACCATCTTTTAGGGTTGTATACCAAATATCAAATTTGCCTATGCCTTCTGATCTCCTGGATGAGAAGTATATTGCAGTACCATCATAATTAATCGAGTAACCTCCCCAATTATTTACTATTGAAGAACCAACCACATCTAAATCTGTTGGATCCTGCCATTTGCCCCCATAATATCTTGTCTCCCGTAGCACAAACGAACCATCATCACTGTAGTCAGACATGAATATTATCACTTTACCATCGCCACTTACAGCCGGATAAACATTATTGTAGCCGGGGTGATTCACATTTTTCGGTAAAAGCCTCGCTGTTTGCGCCAGCAAAACAGAGCTAATAAAAACTAATAGTAAAAGAACGGCTAGTTTTTTCATGAATATATAAAATTACTTTCTGTTCACTTCCCCAATTCCTGAGACATCTCCTTTTACTGATTTTGGGTTACCCACATATTCAACATTGCCTAATCCGCTCACCTGAGCTTCAAGGGTTCCTGTAACATTTACTACTGCATTCCCAACACCAGATATATCTATCGTGCAGTCTTCTGCCTCCAGCGCATCTGCTTCCAGAGATCCTGCGCCACTCATGTCTACATCCAGTAGCTTCGCTGCTCCTTCAAGATAAACCAATCCGGCTCCTGACAAATCAATCTTCACATTTTCGGCATCTAATTCCAATTCCATTTTCCCCGCTCCTGACAGGTCAAACTTTAAACTATTTGAAATAATAACATCGGTGGTTCTGATATTAGAGGCACCCGAACTTGATAATCCTTTAAGATCTTTCACAGGTATCTTCACATTTATACCACCCCGACTATCCAGCCTGCGATCTGTTTCAACATATAACTTGTTACCTCTCACTTCAATATCTATAAATTTTACAAGGTTATCATCTACCTCAAGTTTAACTATTTGATCATTCGATGGGGTTAAAATAATATTAAATGCCCCTGAAATCTCAATCCTGTTAAATTCTTCCACCTCATAGGTTTCTGTTATACGTTCATCATTTCCGCGCTCACCAATGATTTGGTTACATCCAATTAATAAAGTTGTTAAAGCAATAATTATTCCTGTTCTCATGATTATTTTGATTGACCGTTAAATATTTGTTACAAATTTTAATTTACCATTAGGCTAATTTATTATAAAACTGTTAGTTGAACTAACGAATACCTTAATTCTAAATTAATTATAAATCATGTGTGCCAAGAACTTCTGGCAATAAATGCTTTGTCACCGTTCATAATTTTGAAATAAATTACCTGCTGCTACTAATACAGTTTATGTAGTTTTGCTACAACAATTATTCCATTTGTAAATATTTAAAAGAGATTTCAAATCAATATCTAATATGAAAAAGCAACTTATTGAATGTGTTCCTAATATAAGCGAGGGTAGAGACCAGGGTATTATCAATGAAATTGCCTCTATGGCCGAAACAGTTGAGGGAGTAAAACTTCTGGATGTAGATCCGGGAAAAGCAACCAACCGTACTGTAATTACTTTTGTTGGTGAACCAGAGTCTGTAATAGAAGCTGCCTTCAGGCTGATTAAAAGGGCTTCTGAACTTATTGACATGAGCAACCATAGCGGAGAGCACCCACGCTTTGGAGCCACAGATGTTTGCCCCCTGGTACCCATTGCCAATATTACGATGGAAGAAACGGTTGAGTACGCCCATAAACTAGGTAAGCGTGTTGGTGTTGAACTGGGAATACCAGGATACTTCTATGAAAATGCCGCTGCAACCGAAGAGCGAAAAAACCTGGCCAATTGCCGGGCCGGTGAATACGAAGCATTGGGTAAAAGACTTATCGACCCTCTTTGGAAACCCGATTTTGGCCCGGCAGAATTTGTAAAAGCCAAATCTACTGGCGCCACTGCCATCAGTGCCCGTGATTTTCTTGTAGCTTATAATATCAATCTTAATACTACCTCAACCAGAAGAGCCAATGCGATTGCTTTCGATCTTCGTGAACGAGGAAGAGTTAAGCGTGAAGGAGGCACGCTAACCGGTAAAATTATCAAAGATGATCAGGGGAATCCGGTAAGTATTCCCGGTAGTCTGAAGGAAGTAAAAGGCTTAGGATGGTATATTGAGGAATATGGCGTTGCACAATTGTCGCTTAACCTTACGAACATTAGTATTACACCTGTTCATGTGGCATTTGATGAGGCTGTTAATAAAGCAGCAGCCAGGGGCATCAGGGTTACGGGTTCTGAGCTGGTTGGATT
>JBDLIU010000266.1:0-6139 GCA_039714715.1 Bacteroidota bacterium | reverse complement strand
GCGATCAGCGACGCGACCACCAGCCCGAGAAAGCCCGGTCCCAATCGGGAAATCATGGCCGGATAGGCGATGTCCTGCTTGAGGTAGGTTGGATCGATGCCCACGAACCCCAACATAACATTGTAACGAAACACATCACCACTGCCAATAAATAATCTTCAATAATTACCATATCATATACTTTTTATATATTGATTCTTTTCATTTCTATGGTTTAACCTGGTAATTGATTAAGTATTGTTTTCAAAGCTAAAGTCATAGCTTTTTGATAATTGGCAGGATCGTCCACATGAAGTATATACCTGTTATTAGAACAATTGTCCACATCCCATGTGGTATAACCATCATCGTTACAACTAATCTTAGTAGGAATAAAGGAGAATACAGAATCCCTTTCTGAATCAACAGATACTATTTCTCCTTCTGGTGTTACTTTTTTCCCTGCAGCATTAATAAAACCTGCAGTACACCACATGTTTCTATTTCGGTTGCAGGATTCTTCCAATAACTCCTGTTCCATTTCACTATTCAAATAATCAAACCATTTATGACTTTTCTTTTGGCCTAACATAAAAAGAAAGAAGTTTTGTAATCTTTTGGAAAGAGAAGGAAGGATATCATTTTGGAGAAAACGATAATAAGAACCATATTCTCCAACTTCATGCACCTCTGTTTCATTCCAGCAAGGAAGCCAGTAAACAGGGCAGTCAACATCAAATATGGCCGAATAAGCAGAAGGGTTAAGAGCAACATTGAACTCAAGCTTGTTATCTTTCCCTGTGTCTGCAGATCCGGCATTTAAGTAAATCGCTTTGCATTTTTCTTTAAATAGTTCAGGTTCCATGTTTGCTGCAATAGCTATATCAGTTGCAGCTCCAACTATGTTTATAACTACGGGAGATTGTGATTTCTTCAAAGTATCGATGACCCAGTTTATTCCCTGATGTTCAACATTACTTGCATTGGGTTGAATATCAGTTCTATTATTCATAGTATATGGAGTACCTATAATAGTTGGAACCACCAGGCCCGACAAATAATTCATCTGTGCAACACCCATCACATCAGGATCGCCCAACCTGCGCTTTGGTGGAAAATCAATTAAAATGCCATGCAATTTAATTGATTTGGAATATGCCAGTGCATAAACACTTGCCAAGTCCCAATGATCGTCAGGATCACCATGCGTATGGTAAAGGTCTGTTGCATGAATCATAGGGACAGGTTCAGTAATTTTATCTTTTGAAGCAATGGCATTTTCGTTATATTTAGAGCAACTAATTGCTGCGAAAGCAGAACCAGTCAGCTCCAAAAATCTTCTTCTGTTCAATTTATTCATGATAGCTTTTTGTAATATCAGCAGTATTGTCAGTTTTCAATTCCCAATAAAAAATTGTTGCCCGGTATCAGATAACAATTACCGGGCAACAATAAAATACATCCATTACATAATTCAGATGATCAATAACCTGGGTTTTGCTCCAAAACGTCCGGCATTTTATCGATTTCTGTTTGAGGTATAGGTAGCAGCAGATAATTGTTATCGAAATTATAGTCAATTTCGGCTAATTTTTCCAGCAATTTATCATGCCGTTTCAGATCGGCAAACCGTATGCCCTCAAAAATAA
Source organism: Bacteroidota bacterium (assembly GCA_039714715.1). Classification (GTDB taxonomy): domain Bacteria; phylum Bacteroidota; class Bacteroidia; order Cytophagales; family Cyclobacteriaceae; genus S012-113. The sequence continues at coordinate 4,511 of JBDLIU010000266.1, read as the reverse complement.
ATTCGGCTCTTCTTTCTGCCAGAATTGCCTCGACAAAGGCATCCATATCAGGAACTTCAGCCATGGTCAGATCCAGCAATCCAGCTCTGCTCCGGGTCATGTTAATCAGATTCAGAGATTCCTGTTGGACAGAACCAGATGCCATGGACAAAGCTTCTGCATACATGGTAACAATATCGGCAAACCTTAATACAACAACATCCATGGTCCAGTTGTTACCAGTCTTACCATAATCGTACTTATTATTCTGGTCAAAACCACTTTCAGTAACCCCCAGAGTGGAATCTCTTCTTATATCGTTCGCATCAAAAGAATCGAATAGACCTGGTTTGTAAGTAAAATTGCCTTGTAAATCCGAATATCCTTCAATTCTCAGGAATTGTGTGGCAAAACTGTTGTTGGGGAACAAATCGCTCCATATGCTTGTTAGCATGTATTCTTTAGAATTCTTATCTGCCTCAATGTTCCACATATCATTCCAGTTTGTCTCAAGTTCATGTCCACTGTTTTCATAAATATCCGTTAAGACAGTAACAGCTTTACCCCATTCTTTTTGCTGCATATATACCCTTGCCAGAAACCCCTTCGCGGCGTATTTATCGATCCTACCAAATGTAGAAGGTGTAGGAGGTAACAAACCGGCAGCCTCTTCAAAATCACTGGCAGCTTGTATCCATGTATCTTCTTCAGATGAACGGGGGGTATTTAAGGCTTCTTCTGCTGATATTGTAGTTGTTACTAAAGGGACCCCTCCAAACATAAGATTCATATAATAATAAGCATATCCCCTGAAAAACAGGGCTTCCCCGGCAATACGGTCTGCAACTAACGGGTCGATTCCTTCAGCCTGTTCAAGCTTGTCAAGAATCATATTGGACGGAAAAACCAGTGTTCTAAACAAATTCCACCATGTATCTCCAATATTGGGAGATAAATCGTTTTCGGCCAGTTCATAACCATAATACATATTGTAGGTAAAGTTATCAGCTCTGTACTCTGTTTGCATGATAGGGTGTATAGTTTCATTTCTCCAGTTACTATATACTCCAATTATTGCTGCCTCAAAATCTGATTCTGTTTTATAGAAGTCAGAAACGTTGGCACTGTCAATGGGAGCAAGTTCGATGAACTCATCACTACAGGATGTGAAAACTATAAAGCCAGTTATCATTAATGATACTATCTTATATATCTTTTTCATTTTATTCATATTTTGAGTTGAAAGTATTTTAAAAAGTCACATTCAAACCAAACACAATCTTTTTGGCTAAAGGATACACACTATAATCATATCCTGCACTGGTAGTTACATTTTCTCCGCGCATTGATACTCCTTCAGGATTGTAGCCTGGGTATTTGGTGCCCAAAAAGAGGTTATCTCCTGCTACATAAACCCTTAGAGACTCCATCATCAAACGATGGGAGAGCTTTTTCGGAAGGGTATATCCAAGTGTGATATTCTTAATTCGCCACCAATCGCTATCGTACAGCCATCGGGTGGTCGCGAAACCACCATTTGTCGTAGCATTAGATGCAACATTAGGTGTATGCCCGTCACCGGGGTCATCTTCAGAACGCCAGCGGTTTGCCCAATTAGATGAATAGGCCATAATGTAGTCACTTTTAGCTACATCATAATATCTTGCACCAGCATAGTAAGTTTTATGGCCGCCTGCTGCGTTAATAAAAATACTCAGATCTATATTTTTATACCGGAATTCATTAGTTATACCTGCATTCCATTTTGGAAATGGTTGTCCAACAAAGTCCCTGTCGTCACTATCTAAATCTCCATCACCATCTACATCTTTAAGTTTTACATCACCAACACCTTCATTACCCCACAATGGCGAGGAGTCCACTTCTGCCTGGTTCTGGAAAATGCCGTCCTGCACATGCATATAGAAAGTACCAATAGGATAACCTATCCCCGTATAGCTGACATTGGCAAACCATTCACCCATAATTATTGGCGTGTCGTTATCGCCCAGGCTTTGCACTTCATTTTTGTTGACAGAAAAATTAAATCGCGTATTCCATTCAAATGAGCCAACCAGATTCCGTGAAAATAGATCCATTTCTAGGCCTTTATTGCTTACCTCACCAATGTTCCGTAATTGGGTATTAAATCCTGTTACCAGAGGAACCGGTACACTCAATAGCAAATCCTTTGTTAAATTATAGTATGCTTCAAAGGTAATACTCAGCCTGTTTTCAAAAATCCCTAAGTCTAATCCGATATTTGTGGCTGTTGTTCGTTCCCATCCAAGATCCTTATTTTCAGGGCTGGAGGGCAACAATCCCCCGTATGGTTCTTCACTGATACCCAAGGGTGTATTGGCCCCTCCTAAGCGGGCAATTGAGCTATAGTTACCAATCCTGTTATTCCCTGTCACTCCCCAACTGGCCCTCAGTTTAAGATTATTGATGAACTCAATATCCTGAAAAAAGTTTTCCTTGCTAATCCTCCATGCAGCAGAAGCCGACGGAAAAACACTCCATTTGTTATTGGAACCAAAGCGGGAGCTGCCATCCCTCCTTATACTTGCCGTAAGATAATATCGGCTGTCGAAATTATACGTCATCCTGCCAAGCATCGATATCAGCGCCCATTCAGATACACCTTCATCCCAGTTGAAAATTTCCGTTGCATTATTGATTGTCTCCGACAGGTCATTTGCATGTCCCCGTCCGCTCATAAAGGTGGATTTGTAATACTCTTTCTGGCTGGAATATCCAGCTAATACCGAAAAGGAATGTTTGTTAATGATTTTGAAGTAGTTCAGGGTATTCTCCCAAAGCCAGTTGGTTCCTATACTGTTCCAACGATCTGACTGTATAGTCCCTCTCCCGGCCTCGAAGTCGAAAAACCTCTGCCGGTCCAGACCACTGTATAACAATCCAATGTTCGTCTTAAAATGCAAATCTTCCATTAGTTTAACATCTACAAAGCCATTGGAGATTATTTGGGTTCTTCTACGTAAATCAGGTACTCGGTCAAAATTGTAAAAATTACTTCCCATGAATTTAGAAATACCATTATATTCATCTCCATAGTCATTAATAATTGTGTTGTTATCAAAATTATACCGGTATTCTAAGGGAGTTAAAGGTGAATGCCACATAATACGATTCAAATTTCTGTCTTTCCCTTCAGTATCCCGATCAATTTGCTCTGAAAAGCTTGGTGAAAGCATCAAACCGATTTTGATACGATCACTTACCGAAGTTTCAAGATTGGTACGAAGCGAATACTTTTTAAAACCGGTGCCCTTAACTATACCTTCCTGATCAAGATAGTCGGCTGAGATATAATAGTTGGTCATATTATGTCCTCCCTTAGCTGTAACAGAATAGTTTTGCACAGGTGCGGTTCTGAATACATAATCCTGCGCATCATAGGTTGGCTGATTACCACTAGTCCACAGCGGATCAATCCTTCTTGAGGCAGGCCTTACATCATTCGGATCGTTTATACTTCCACCTTCTTGAACCCATAATTGATTTCTAAGCTCAGTCATCATTTGCCCCAATTCGTTGCCGTCAAGAAATTCTATCCTCTTTTCCGTACTCTGAATCCCATAATACGAGTTAAAGCTTATTTGGGCTTTACCCGGTTCTCCCTTTTTTGTAGTTATGAGCACTACACCATTTGATCCCCGGGAGCCGTAAATAGATGCAGATGCTGCATCTTTCAACACTTCAACTGACTCAACGTCATTCATGTTAAGATTGCCAATAACTGTATTACTTTCAATAGGAAATCCATCAACTATAAAAAGTGGCTGATTTCCGGATGTAATAGATCCAACTCCCCGTATTCTTATCACCGGAGCATTTCCGGGCACGCCACTTGCCTGCGTTACATTTACCCCTGATATATGCCCCTGAAGAGCCTCATCCAGCCTGGAAGTAACACGTTTACTGATATCTTCACCATTTACCCGGGCAATGGCACTGGTTAAATCACTTTTCCTTATTGTACCGTATCCAATGGCTATCACTTCCTCAAGTCCAATAGCATCCCGGGCTAATGTTATATTAATTTCTGTCTGGTTACCAACCGGGACTTCCTGCGTAAGCATTCCTATAAATGAGAATTCCAGTGTTGCATCGGGATCATCCACATTGATGCTGTATTCACCATTCGCATCAGATATTGATCCCTGGGTTGTTCCTTTGATAATAATGCTGACTCCGGGAATGGGATTTCCGTCTTCATCGGTGATTGTTCCGGTAACCGAAATGGGTTGTTTCGTGGATTTAACCTTTTTGAGGTAGCTTTTTGGTGATAATAAAATCTGGCGGTCGAGTACTACGTAATCCACATCCGAACCGGAGAATACCGAAGCGAGGACTTCCGATATGGGCTTGTTGTTTGCCTGGATATCTACCGGCCGGTCTACATCAACAAGTTTGTAGTTGAACACAAAGAAAAACTCGCTCTGCTGTTCAATTTCGTCCAGGATGTTTTCGACACTTGTATTTTGAAGGTTCAGTGTTAGTCTGGC
>JBDLIU010000265.1:0-6147 GCA_039714715.1 Bacteroidota bacterium | reverse complement strand
GTTATCATTACCATGGTCACTCAGGCACTTTATCAACATTTTATTCTTATGCATTCATAGTACCAGAGTTAAATGTTGGCATAGTTATAATGATCAATTCTGGTAATGGTAGATCAATAGGTGGTTTGTATAAAGTAAAGGAATACCTTGAAAAAAGATACGCCTTATAACATAGATTATTAAAGCATTAGGGCGTTTAGGCGTATGCTTGCCAAATGATATTGCCAGTAGCACTAGGATTAGGGATAGAGGCTATTGTAATGTCTGTCAGCTAATAAGATCAAATATCCGTTACTATGGGAAGAGGCATGGTAGGTGTTACCATATTGTAGGATGAAAATAGAACAAATCATTAAAGCCGACCGCTAACGCGTGGCACGCTCTTTGCAAAAGAAGCAAAGCTCGCGCCACACTACGGCAACTTAGTTCCTCCGTTCCATAGGTTAACTCGTAATTAAAAACGAAGAATAGATCATGCATTTGCCCTCTTATTGTACACGAGCTTAAAAGCGGCTATATTTCCATGGTTGCACTGAGCCAAAGAATATATTGTAGTTAAAAGATAATAATGAAATTACATGTCAGAAGAATCAGAAATATCTAGTGGTAAAATTCAGGATGATACAATCATAATCAGGAAGGCAAAGCCAGATTTAGAAGAAGGCCTTGTATTTGCCCAATTTTTTGATGAAGCTTCAGAAGGATTTTTTAAAAAAATGTTGGGAATAAAAACACATGAAATTATTTCAGATGCTTTTGTTAAGTCTAACAATGAATATTCATTTGAGAATGCGATGATGATTGAATATAAAAGCAAAATTGTTGGAATGGTATCGGGATATACATACGCAGAAAAAGAAGGATTTAAGAAAAATATTCTTTCTCAATTCCCTGGAGGGGCAAAACTAAGAATCATGATGTTTTCAGTTGTTGGAAATGTACTATCGCGGTTTCTTGGTCCCCGTGGGAAAGAAGATTATTATCTACAATCCATCGCAGTTAGTAGTCAAATGCGAGGAAAGGGGCTTGGGCAAAGGTTGATGAAATATAGTGGTGAAATTGCTATTAAAAAAGGATCTAAAACTTTGTCGTTAGATGTTTCAAGCAAGAATGAAAATGCAATTAACAGTTATAAAAAATTCGGTATGGAAATATTTTCCTTCTGGCCTAACTTTTTAAAATTACCTCCTGTTTTCACAAGGATGGTGAAAGACCTTTAATGGGGTAGAACACCGTTTATCAGAAAACTAACTATGGTACAATTCACTAAACCCGACCGCAAGCGGCGGCTTACTTCCACCGTTCTACCCACTAAAAGGTCCATGTAACTAAAAATGAAATGAGTTTACTGTCAAGTTTTCTGGCAGGTTGAAAAACTCCCGATACAATAATTATGAAAGCTTGTTTTTTTGTTTTTGCATCTATTTTCTTATCCGTAGGTAATTCTAGCTTAAGCCAAGAGACTCTTTTTGAAGGAAAAGTAATCGATCAACAGACAAAGCAGCCAATCATTTATGCGACTATTGAGATAAAAACACAAAAAATCGGAACATACACAGATTCTACAGGAAATTTCTCAATACTATATAAAAGTTTATATGATACACTTGAATTTCATTCATTAGGCTACGAAATGCAGAAATATAGTATTAGAGACCTCAATAGTTCAATGAATATTATCGAATTAGAACCGCATATTTTTGAATTAAAGGAAGTTGTCGTTGTTCCCAAAAAGGTTAAAGCAATGCGATTAGGAACTACTTCCAAAAAACCATGGAGATTCCAAATAGCAAATGTTTTCGGAGGACAATATGGGACATATATTAAAAATGAATATAAGAAAACTGGTAATGTCAAAGCCGTAAGTTTCTATATAGCTAAAATTGGATTTCCTGATGCTCCTTTTCGGATAAGAATATATGCTAAAGACCAATTAAATGAATGCCCTGGGAAGGATTTGTTAAATGAAAGTGTGATAGTATCAAATACTAAAGGGGAAGGTTGGTTTACAGTAGATATTTCTGAATATGGTATTAATTTCCCATTGGATGGTATATATGTTATGATGGAATGGGTTTATTCCGGAGATCAATATTATTATGATTATGAGCATGATATAAAAACAAAGGATGGCAAATCTAAAACTAGAACATACCATGTTTATGGTCTGTCTTTAGGTAATGTTTGGAAACAACCCGATGAGGGATATTGGTGCAAAGGACTTGGAGACACATGGAATAGAATGAATGATTATTATAAAGGGTATGTAGATGTAATGATTAATGCCGATGTTGAATTTCAAATAGAATAAATAAGAATTTCCAGTAGGTAAAATAGTATTTACAATTACAGAAGTGAAATGGTGTAGAATCACTAAAGCCGACCCTCACGCGTGTCACGCCCTTTGCAGAATGGCAAAGTTCACGCCACGCTACGGCGGCTTAATTCCACCGGTATACACCTTCTAATATGAGGCTCTTAATAATACTCTGGACGCTTGTAACCCTTACAGGGTATAGTGGCTGGAAGCAATTGCTAGCGGGCGAGGGCAATGAGTACGATCTGATTAACAACGCAATTCTTGATTTTTCTAATACGGAAAGGTTGTTCAAGCAAGACTCCACATTTTACGTCATGTTTATCGATACTATGTATAGTATGAAATTGGAAAGAGTGGATGATCGCACCTTAAAATGGATTCCCGACAAAAAGTATGAGGATATCATCGGGGTAAGTATAATGGGCAGCATTGGTAAAATCTATTACATCGAAGCAAATGAGATTGGTAGCTTGGGTAATCTGCCTTCCAGATATATTGAGAAAAATAACAAGCTATATTATTGGTACGATGATGATTATCCTTTGACACAGGATGCAGTAGATGTACTTAAAAAATACAATGTAATAGAGAAGATCGAATCAATCGCAATGGCTGAATTCATTATCGATGACGGGAAAAAAGGTGCTAGCTATTACTTCTGTCGGGATGACTTCTCCAAATATAAAAAGGTGGTATCAGCGGTAGCCATTGGGTATGACATCCCAAAACTACATTGCCCTGAATAATCTGGTGTATAATCACTAAAGCCGACCGCAATGCATGTCACGGGTTTTGCAGCAAAGGCAAAGCCCGCGCCACGCTACGGCGGCTTAGTTCCACCGTTCTACAATTAATTTGAATCAAAGAACATTCCGCAAACATGTTAAAACACTACTTAAGATCATCCTTAAGATTCTTGAAGCACAATAAGCTTTATACTGGTATTAATGTTCTTGGATTATCCATTTCGTTGGCAGTTTCATTTATCATCCTGCTTTTTGTGATAAATGAATTGAGCTACAATCACTGCCACAGGAATAGAAAAGAGGTCTTTCGGGTGATTAGCTATCTAAAGGAATTCAATAGTACTGAAGCAGGAACCCCGTATGTACTGGCAAAAACCCTCAAAGAAGAGTTTCCAATAGTTGAAAAAGCAACTACAACCAGATCTCTTAGAGGTTTTAAGATTAAACAAGACGACCACTATATAAACATCCGGATAGCATTAGCCACCGATTCCGATGTATTTGACATTTTTACAATTCCATTTGTCGGAGGTCGCTTATACGATAAGCCGCTAAAAGACTTGAATTCTATTGTTCTTTCAGATGAACTGGCCACTCGTTTTTTTCCAGGTAAGGATCCGATAGGAAAGGAATTGGAAGTTCTTATCAATAACACTGAGCAGATCTTTGTTGTTAGCGGAGTATTCAAAGACTTACCAAGAAACTCTACCCTCAAGGCTGACTGCATGGTGAATGGCCATTGGACGCTGGATCCCCTGAATAAGACTTTTCGCGTAGAAGATATGGATAGAACATGGCTCTTCAACTTTTGGCGCACTTGGATTCTGCTTTCCAAAGAGGCCGATGCGACAGAATTAGAGGATCAGTTTGAGGCCTTTGAACGTAAATACATCTACGAAGATCCACATGTTCATTACTCTCTTCATAACCTTTCAGATGTTTACCTGAAGTCCCAGGATATTTCCAATGCTGGTATTACCGGGAACATAAGGAACATCCGGCTATTTTCAAGCATTGCCTTTCTGATTGTGCTTATTGCGGCCATTAATTATATCATTTTGTCCGTTGCAGTCTCTACCGGAAGGGCAAGGGAAATTGGGATTCGCAAAACTGCCGGAGCAAGCGTCCGACGTATCAGAAACCAGGTACAGAGCGAGGCTATCATATTGACCTTGCTGGTCTTGCCGTTGGCTGTACTATTTATGTGGTTAGGAAAACCCTTTGGTGAGACCTTGTTTCAAACTTCTTTGGAGATCATCCCGGGCAATCTGGCCATATATATCTTAACCTACCTGCTTCTTACCATTCTTATCGGTATTGCTTCCGGGTTTTATGCCTCTTCATATCTGTCCCGTTTAAAAGTTCTAGATGTACTCAAACAAAAAGTGAGTATTGGAAAAAGCCGGAAGGTATTCAGGTCTGCACTGATTGTTATTCAATTGATGATATTCTGTTCTTTCGTGTCCGCTACATTGATCATTCGCGGGCAATACCAGTTTGCCCTGAATATGGACCCAGGACATTACAAGAAGGATATACTTCAGATTGATCTGGGTCGTGGTTTTAGCAATTATCATGCATTGCTCAATGGCATTAAATCTGTTCCTGAAGTGATTAGTGCCGCTGGTACCAATGATGCTTTACCCATGAAAAATTGGATGGTTTCCATGCATTCTCATTTTCAGAATAAAGAATTGAAAGTTAAAGTTGAAGGGTACGCCGTAGATTATAATCTTGTGGAAACGATGGGGATTCAACTGCTTGAAGGCCGCACATTTTCAAGGGAATATGGAGGTGACCTGAGTCATTCCTGGATTTTGAATGAAACCGCTGTAAGAGAGCTGGGAATAGAGGATCCCATTGGACAACTGATTGATAGTACTCACGAGATTATCGGAGTGGTGAAGGATTTCAACCTTCATTCAATACATACAAAAATACCTCCTCTCGAAATAGAACTGACTGATAAGTATCTATATCACATCCTTATTCATTATCAATCCGGAACTCTTGAAAAACTTATTCCAAAATTAAGAATGGAATGGGAGAAGGTGGAACCTGACAAGCCTTTCACTTATTCGACCATTGAAGAGATATTCGAAGACACCTATACTGCTGAAAAGAACTTAAGCAATATTTTCTCCATATCAGCACTTTTTGCTTTATTAATTGCAACATTTGGTTTGTTCGGCCTGACCCTCTTTGTGGCACGGTCAAGGACCAACGAGATAGGAATCAGAAAAGTATTTGGAAGTCCTGAAAGAGCTATCGTCAATTCATTTCTGAAAGGCAATTTCATTCTTGTTATATTGGCGGAATTCCTTTCGATACCTATTACTACGTTCTTCCTCAATAAATGGTTGAAAAACTTTCCGTATCGAACAAGTATCGAATGGTGGGTTTTTGCATTCGCATTTGTAATTGCCACTGCAGTAGTACTGGCTACTGTCTATATTCACGCAAGAAAAGTATCTCGAGTAAATCCAATAGAGGCATTAAGATATGAATAGGGAAGCTGTCAGGTAAAACGGAGTTGGATTATAAAGAAATGAAACTAAGTAAAACCAATCGACAAAAGCCTAGTTGTTGTGAGCAAAGAGATAAGGTTGACCGTCAGACTGCCTAAAAACCTGATAATTTATTTATAACCCGGCATGTTTGATTTTTCCTAAGCCTCTCGTTATTTGTAACTTCTGGCATGAAGTACATACAAGGACAAAACAGGACCCAGACCTATCTTTTCCCGGTTTCTTCAGATGATGCCAGTTTTCGTGCCAGTATTTCTATAAAATCATGCAAACTAGTGTAATATTTTATTTTTAATGTAAAGTAAATTAAACTGGTACAAACAGATACAAATCTGTGCAAACGTATGGAAATTGTAAAAACTTACTCATAATCAGGGGGTCGCACTCAGGCCTCCGCCACAGTCAAGCCCCTCCCTAAAACTGTCCACCGGACAGTTTATAAACGGGAGGTCTAGGTTCGAGCCCAGCTGGGCCCACTTAATAATCAACCACTTACAATTCATTTTGTAGGTGGTTTTTTCTTTGGTGCCAGTTTGGTGCCAGGATTTGGTCG
>JBDLIU010000264.1:0-6180 GCA_039714715.1 Bacteroidota bacterium | reverse complement strand
TAAATACCCCATTCGTAATCCTGCTTGTTCTTCATTACTATGCTAAGTTATCGACAATTATTTAATATCCATTTTGATTGAAAAAGGCATTATCTTATGATTAAGCTTACGGTCTATTATTTAAACGGATTTAATTAACGTGAGCTCGACACAAGAGGTCAACAAAAAACGATAACCCGTCACTCAGAGGGCTATTTATTGGAGCGAAGCGAAATTAATAGACCCTGCCTGCCGGCAGGCACGGCGTGGAGTCCCCATATTGGGATTCCTACGGCTTACCAACACACAAATCCATCCCAGGAAGCCTCTGAATGACGTTTTTTGTTGTGTTTTAAGTTTTTGTTATATCGAACTGACGTTAATTACTTATCCAAACTCTGAAAATACAGCTGAATTTCTTCAAGTGATTTTCTTTTAGTTTCAGGTATATACTTTATGGCAAATATTATTGCGATCAGGCAGAAGACCGAGAATGTAAAGAACATGCCAATCGGGCCAAACCATCTGGCATTAAATAATACAGGGAATAATAATCCAATCACAAAATTGGTAACCCAAATTGAGAGTGTGCCAATTGAAATGGCTTTGCCTCTGATATTGGTTGGAAATACCTCTGACAAAATAATCCACGGTATTGGGCCGAAAGAAAATGCAAATGATGCTATAAACAGTAAGATGAATATCAGAATTAAAAAGCTATCATTTTGATTAAAGAGAAATAAAAGCCCAATAGCAGCAAGTGAAATCATGGCTCCTGTTACCCCAATTATCAACAGGGGTTTCCTGCCAACTTTATCTATTAACCAAATGGCAATAAATGTTGAGAGCACATTTACCATACCTATTGTTACCTGCCCTCCTAATGCATCACTAAGAGTTAATCCGGCAGATTTTAAAATATTGGGGCCATAATAAATTATAACATTAATGCCACTTAATTGAGAGAGGATTGGCAGCACAAGGCCAATTAGAAGGGCAATTCGATAACCCGGTTTTAATAATGTTTTAATACTTACTTTTTCTTCATCAATAGTTTTGGAAATAGTTTCATATTCTTTCTCCGCATTGCTGGTCGATGATATTCTGGATAAGATCTTTTTGGCTTCCTTCGGCTTATGCTTTGAGATTAGCCACCTGGGACTTTCAGGTATAAAAAAGAGAAATATTAGAAAAATAAGAGCAGGTAACGCTTCAATGATAAACATACCACGCCAGATTTCCTCCTTTATTATCCAGTTCAGGAGATTTGAAGAAACCAATAAGGTTTTTGATTGCTCAAGAACTCCGGCATTGGTAAAATAAGCACTTAATATACCTATGGTGATAGCTGCCTGATAGAGTGTAACCAATCTTCCCCTGATTTCAGGAGGCGATATCTCGGCAATATACATTGGTGCCAATACAGATGCTACGCCAACACCTATGCCACCAATAAGACGTGCAATAATTAATAATGTATGTGTGCCTGCAACTGAACATCCAATTGCAGAGAGTAAAAACAGAAGTGCTGAAAGGATGAGAACTATTTTTCTACCATAATTATCACTAAGAAATCCTGCAATGCTTACCCCAATAATACATCCTAATAAAGCAGAACTTACAAACCAGCCTTTTGCAAGGTCTGTCAATAGAAACTGGTCAGCTACAAGATCCACTGTGCCGGATATCACCGCTGTATCAAAACCAAAAAGAAGACCTCCCAGAGCAGCAGCAAAGCTTGAATAAATTAAATAGGAATTATATTTCTTCATTCTGATCAGGTTTTACAAAGGCTTTTATCACTTTAGCTTTCTTAGGGCTATTATTAACCAGCATATATGACTTGGCTGCAGCAGGAACAACAAATGTTTCAGCATAATTGAAGCGCTGTTGTTTTCCGTTCGTGGTTTGCAGAGTGATAGATTCTCCTTCCACTAACATTAACACATGACATTCACCATTGGTTTCAGCATGAACCTCAGTTATAAATTCATATCTGTGTACATCATAAAAATGCTCCGCATGGGTAGGCAAGTGGTATAGTTCCCAATCATCTCCCGATTCAAGTAAATAAGGTTTGGAAATAAGATTATTAGTTACATAATCGCCTTTCCTGTCAAACTGTAGATTATCAAATCCTCTGTCAATGTTAAGAGGTCTGGGTTTTCCATCCAGGTCAGGCCTGAGCCAGTCATAGAGCTTAAAGGTAAAAATATATGGGGTGGCACTAATTTCCAGTACCAGATTGTTTATGCCGGAGCCATGAATGGTACCAGCAGGGATCAGGAAAAAGTCGTGTTTTTGAGAAGGATAAGACATTACATATTTTTTAATGTCAACCTTTGTGTTATTACTAAAACTCTCTTTAAGCTCCTTTTTAAATCCATCCGGATCAATAGATTCCCGGAATCCAAGGTAAACAATTGAGTCATCTTTCCTGTCAAGAATATAGTAGGTTTCATCCTGGGTAAAGCTCTCACCGAACTCTTTTTTAATGTATTCTGTTAAGGGATGACATTGAATTGAAAGATTACCACCATCAAACGTGTCCAGAAAATCAAAGCGGATTGGGAACTCATAACCAAATCTTTTGGCTGCCTCACCCAAAACACTTCTGTTCTCCTGATACATCAGCATATCAAATGAGACTTCCAGCATTTTTCTCTCATCTTCAAGCAGGAGTCCATTTTCAGGTACTATCAGTTCAAACGACCATGCGTAATTAGGAACATCCTTATTTAATTGTTCAATATTATCTTTAATCCAGGTGCCACCCCAGGGGCCAGGTTCAAACCATGGCCGAACCCTGAAAAAGTTGGTACTCATTGAATGCAAGCATTCGCGTAGCGTTTCTCCATTAGTCCAGGTGATCTCATCGGGTCGCTGGGCATCGATAATTATATCTAATTGAGGTAACAGCTTTTGTTTGTGTTTATTGAGTACTACCCAGTCTACAAAATAGAAGCGTTTATACATCTTTTTGGGTGCATCAATCGATTGGGCACCAAGATTCTTAACTCTTCCTGCTCTCATCCTGAACTGAAGTTCATTTTTGGGCAGGTCAACATATATAAGTGCTGAATCTTTCCAGTGGCTCAGTGCTGCACCGGTACCATAAATGATATGTATATCTGTGCTTTCTTCAGGATTTAGGTCTTTAATGATACCCACATCAAAAAAATCATTAAGCTCCAGGTTGGCTTTTTTACCAAATACAGGATCATTACCGCCCAGGTACGGTTCTATAATGGCATCTATTTGGTCAGGATTTTTTGTTGCAACTGAGAAATCATACCAAATGGCTTTCTTATTTTTTAATCTTAGTTCCTTATCAATCTGACTTTTAAGCTTATCCCAAAACACACCAGCATAGCCATCAAAAATTACTTTCTTTTGTTTGAGGATAAACTCAGCAAGTTCTGAGTAACTGTTTTTCAGGGCACCGGGTTCTGTTGAGTAACCTGGGTAAATGTCATAGTTGCCTGCTTCTGTTTCTTTTTTCGTTCCTGGTATTAATAATTGTTCAGTTTTTCTTTCAGAATGTCCCATTTAATCTATTTTTCAGAATAGGTTTTTTTAAGTGAGAGTAACAATAATAAGATTAACTATTATCTCATACTAATAGAAATTATTCAATTACCAGTTCATCGATAAATATCCATGATGGATTACCATACCCTCTGTGCCATTCAGGACATTCTTTTAATGAGTTAGCTGTAATTCTTAGGTATTGAGTTTCAACTTCATCGAGCTCAACGATAAATGGAATTGATTTCACCAGGTAGTTCTTGTCACTGTTGTCGCCATTAACAATTCCTGCCTTCTTGTAGTTGATACCATCAGACGACACCTCAACTGTTATTTCTACAGGTAAAAATACCCATGAATTTACCGCCTTGAGGAAATTGGCACTCACTTTATAAATGGTCTCTGGCTTTTGCAAATCGATTTCAACGATCATGTCGTGCCCTTCAAAACCAAGCCAGTTATTATGAAAATCAAGATCACCATACAGCCCATCTGTTAGTGCATCTATACCGCCAACGGGATATTTTTCACTATGTTCAGTAAGTAATTTGATAGTTTTTCCTTTGGCCAGATTCTTTTTAGTCATTCTTTCGAGCTTATGAAGAGCATACTTCTGGTATGCTTCTGTTCTGAAATTCCTCTCATTTATTACCGTTATGCCTGTTTGTTTAGATATTTCAACAAAACGATTAAGGTAGTCTACCATTTCGGGGCGTAATTCCAGGTTACCTTCTACTTCCCTGACAAATGAGATCTCTCCTATATTTTTATTCAGAGCTATATCCAGGTAAGCAAAATCAACAGGTAATCTTGTTTTTAGTACTCTATTCAGGTAGACTGGCTCATTATAAACAGAAGTCTCAGCTTTGTCCATTAAATCTTTGTACTGAACCAGCAAGTCAGGTGTAAGGTATGAATCTATATAGTCAGATGGGAATCCATAAATATTTAAAAATTCTTTCTCCTGGTTTTCTGTTATTGCCTTATGGGTGAGATTGTAATAATCCATAATATATGGACTAGCCGGACCATAATACTTGTTCATAAAATCATTAACTATCTCATCTACATTGGCATTTGGGTCCCACAATAATTTAGAAATCACATACTGCTTTAAATCTGCCAGATCAGACCAGTTCCTGCTGCTTCCCTGCTGGAACATCATACCTACATCGTACTTGTTGAAGAACTGAATATTTGGTTGCAACACATGGAAATTAGGGAATGGTGTAAGGTAATTCTTGAACTGGACAACGTAGTCCCAGATAAAGAAATTGTTGGTCAGTTGGCTCCAGTCTTTCATATCTTTCACAAATTCGGCACTTCTTTCATCCTCTTCCAGTGGCATACTTCTGTTACATTCTATTGAGCAGAACATGATATTAACATTATCCAGAGGGGTAATATTAGTAGGGGCAGACCGTGTAAACTGGTAGGCAAGGGTCGATATCTGCTTATCAGGGAATTCTTTAGCTATTTTGTTGGACATGTAGATATAGGCACCTGAAACACTCCCATATTTTTCGTACATAGTCTTACATTCATCACACTCACAAAAGTTGTAGGCATCGTTTTGTGATACTGACCAGTATATCTTTTCAGGTTGCTTTTCGATTTCAATTCTTAAATTATCGATAAGTAACTGTAGCAGATCAGGATTACTTAAGCACAACTGCGCATCGCTTAAACGCCTTCCACCCACCATAGAAAAGTATTCGGGATGTTCTTCAAAGTAAACACCCTGAGGAACAAGGTCATCGAATGTATGCACAAACATTCCCCATTCATCCAGCTCTTCAATTTTATGCCAGAACCGATACTTACTACTGAATTGCCCAGGGAATAAAGTTCTGCGAAACGAAAAGGCTGGTTCATACTTATTATCGGTTATTGGTATGCTGATGATATCAGTTTCGGGAATAAACTCCTCAGTTGAGGAAAGAAGTTTGCATCCAAGGAACTCTTCAATAAAGGTGTAAGTAGCATATAAATTAGATTTGGCCTCACCGCCACTGATAATAATTTGATCAGAATTTGTTTTAATTATAAATCCATCAGCTTTAAGGCTACCCAGCTCAGAAAGTACACTGGAATCATTAATTAATGCTTTACCAATGATAATCGATTTAGAATCAGGAGAAAATTCATTCGAAATTTCAAGCCGGACATCTGATATTTTAGCAATGTAGTTTTGTAGCTCTTTTGCAGCGATTTGTGTTATACTATCAGAAGACTGCTCTACAACAATTTTGTAATCTGTTTTTTGATTATCAACAAGAGTAAGTTCCTTATTCTGATTACATGAAATAATTAAAAAAACAGATAGTAAAAGTAAGGTAAAGTGTTTCATTGAAGATATTGGTTAAAAACGGAGCATAATCCTTCCGCACTGTCA
The DNA here is from genome assembly GCA_039714715.1 of Bacteroidota bacterium. Taxonomy (GTDB): domain Bacteria; phylum Bacteroidota; class Bacteroidia; order Cytophagales; family Cyclobacteriaceae; genus S012-113. The sequence goes on along the minus strand of JBDLIU010000264.1, from coordinate 278 downwards.
ACAACTATATAAATCTAGCTTTATTCCGCTCAAACAACAAGACATATTATGCTAGTTTACCGATAAGATTCCTTCGGTTAAATTTATTCTATTTAACAGGATATTATAGTTGACATGCTTTTATTGCCTTTGAAAAATATAAAAACGTATGCAATATAACCTTTGAAAAAGAAAAATAATGCTTTGCAATACCTATGAAAAATAGAATATTATGCATAATATTACTTTTGAAAAATAACATCTTAATAAAGAAATGTATTTAAAGCGTAATATCGATC
>JBDLIU010000263.1:0-6208 GCA_039714715.1 Bacteroidota bacterium | reverse complement strand
CTTTCGTTGGGAATGCATACCTTCAAGCTTTGCTTGAAGAACTCGTAAGATGCGCTAAATGTAGGATGTGCCGACGACAGCACGGTAGTCAGCTATAGTAAGTAAAAAAGATATGCTTTTTATGTTTTAAGTTACTTGTTAATGGCCATCTAAAATGACCCACTACCGGACAATAATTTTGACCACCTAAAAATAGTCAAATATTTATTGTTTATACTCTCTCTATTTTTTCATTTTTTATGATTGACCGAGAGAGTTCATGTGAAGGAGTGGATTATGATTCATCAAATCAAAGCCCTGTATAACAATGGTCAGGGCAGTTCTATTTTGACCATTGCCAAACAGTTGGGGCTATCTAAAAATACGGTACGTAAGTATTTGTCTATGGATGAAGCTGCTATTGAAAAGCTGCAATCAGATCGTTCAAGACAAAAAAAATTAGATGAATATCAAGATTATATTGTTCATCTATTGGAGACTTTTCCCAAATTAACTGCAGCGAAAATCCAGCGTCAATTGGAGGATAGAGTGGGTTCTCTCAATATTGCTGCCCGCACTTTTCGCCGTTATATTAATCAGTTACGTCAATCAGTGATGGTTGCACAGCCACGTTATTATGAGCCGGTTTTGGATCATATTCCTGGTGTGCAGTGTCAGGTGGATCCAGGGGAATTGCGTAATGTTGTGATTGATGGTGTGTTGACTACGATTTATTTTGTGGTGTTTGTGTTGTCATTTTCACGGTTGATGTATGTCGGTGTTTCCCGTCGTCCGCTTGATACTGGTATTTTTATCCAGTTACACGATCAGGCTTTTCGTTTTTTTGATGGCTGCCCACAGGAGTGTGTGTATGATCAAACAAAAATGGTGGTACTGGATGACTGTTTTCGTGAGTTGACGGTTAATCAGGATTTTGCTCGTTATGCAACGATGGCAGGTTTTCGTATTCGCGCCTGTAAAGCTTATGACCCGGAAAGTAAGGGTTTGGTAGAAGCGGGTGTCAGATATGTCAAGCAAGACGGGCTTTATGGTGAACACTTTGAGAACTGGCCATGTCTTGAAACCCATATGCAAAACTGGTTAATCAAGGTGTCTAATCAGCGTTTACATGGTACCACCGGTCAACAGCCTCAGGTGATGTATGACCAACAGGAACGCGCCAAAATGCGACCTTATTTAACGCCTGCCTTTCTGAGCCAAAACACAATGGGTGCGCCCCGTTTGGTCGATAAAACCGGGCTAATTTCCTGGCAGAGCAATAAATATTCAATTCCCATGCGTTGGCAACGGGGACAAGTGACTGTATCGGTTAGCTCTGATAACGAATTATGCATTCATGACCCCAAAACTGGCCAGAAAATCGCCAGTCACGTGTTACATCAAGGCAAAGGCCAAATCATCAAAAACAACGACCATTACCGTGATAAAAGCCAACAAATCAGTGACCTTGAACAAAGCATTCAACAGACTTTGGGCAAAACAACGGGTCAACGCCTATGTCTTGCCATCAAAAACAATGACGTTCGTCACTACAAAGACCAGTTGCAAGGCCTAAAACAACAGACCGATCGTCTAAATAAACTGCCTAAAAACCAACTGGAACACCTGCTAAAAAAAGACACACTCAAAGTCAGTTACATACTGGACTACCTCAATGCCTGGGAAAACAACCCGCAACGTGTTCAAAATCTGGGTGAAACACCACCAAAAGCATCCGAAGCATCGACGTTACTGGCCAACTACCAAGCCTTAACTCAAAAAGGAGGTCGTCATGTATACCATTGAAAACACCGCCAACCTCTACCGCAGCCTACGCTTCAATGCCATCGGACAAGGCCTCGAACAACTGCTCAGCCAGGCTGAAACCAATGACCTGTCCTACCTACAATTCGCCCACCAACTGGCCGAATTTGAAGTCAAACAACGTGATCAAAAACGCATTGAACTCAATCGCAAAAAAGCGGGGTTTCCTGTCATCAAATCACTGGACGCGTTTGACTACCAACACCAAACCACCATTACCAAACGCCAGGTCAATCAACTGCTAGACTTCAACTTCATCGACAACCGAAGCAACCTGATATTCATTGGTCCACCCGGTGTAGGCAAGACCCACCTGGCTATAGGCATCGGCCAAAAAGCACTGGACGAAGGCTTCAAAGTTCTGTTCAGCACAGCACTGGCACTCATAGAACAACTGGAACTGGCTGAAATACGGGGTGAGCTCAAAAAGAAAATCAACAGCCTGGCCAAGTTTGACCAATTAATTATTGACGAACTGGGCTACTTACCGATGAACAAACAAGGCTGCTTCAACCTGTTTCAACTGATCAACAGCTTATATGAATATCGCTCGATTATCTTGACTACAAACAAAGAATTCACTGCCTGGGGAGACTTCTTTCATGGTGATCATGTTGCGGTACCAATCGTTGATCGGCTGATCCATCATTCACATATATTTATGCTAGGAGGTGAAAGCTATAGGTTAAAATATTAGCAGGAAGGTTAATTACTTATTTTTTATGGGGTCAATATTGTTGTCCGCTGGTGGGTCAATTTTATTGGCCATTGACACCTGAACCAACGATGAGAAAAGAAAAAAGCCCACAAGAGTGGGATAAATCCCAACGCCTTGAAGCGATAATGCACTGTCATGGCATGAGTGATGAACAAATCAGCATCCATTGTCGAGAAAATGGAATATATCCCCATCACTTAAACCAATGGAAAGCAGAATTTTTATCAGATAATCAGGCGGTTGAAGCAGTATCAAAAGCAGAGCAAAAAAATCTTAAACAAGAAATCAAGCGTTTGCAAAAAGAACTAAATCGTAAAGACAAAGCCTTATCTGAAACCGCAGCATTACTGGTTCTATCAAAAAAGTGCCAAGCGATCTGGGGGGCAAAGGAGGTCGATTAATCTCCTTCTCAGATCGCAAAAAATACTGTGAATTGATAGAACAAGCAGTACAAAACGGGGCAAGACAAAAGCTGGCTTGCAAATTAGTTGGAATCTCTGCACGCACCTATCAACGCTGGAACCAAAGTGAAGCACTTAGAGAAGATCAAAGGCTTTACAATGATGCTCCAGCACACAACAAATTACCAGAAGCTGTCAGACAAGAAATATTGAGGGTGGTTAATCAGCCAGAATATAACACTCTAACCCCTTATCAAATAGTCCCTGCACTACTGGATTTAGGAAAATATATTGCTTCAGAATCAACTTTTTATCGTGTAATGAAAGAACACAACCAGCTTCAACACAGAGCTAAAGGAACTGCTGGTAAGCGCAAAAAACCGCAATCATTAAAAGCAAGTAGACCCAATAAAATATACACCTGGGACATAACTTATTTGCTCAGCTCAATCAAAGGAGAATATTATTATCTATACATGGTGATGGACATTTACAGCAGGAAAATCGTGGGCTGGCAAGTTTATGACAGAGAATCAAGCTCTCATGCTGCTGATTTAATAGAAGATATTGCTATTAGAGAAAAAATAGACAAAAACCAACTGGTTATTCACTCCGATAATGGAGGGCCAATGAAAGGCGCAACCTTAAGAGCAAAAATGATTGATTTAGAAATCACCCCCTCATACAGCAGACCTCGTGTAAGCAATGACAATCCTTATTCGGAATCTTTATTTAAAACGGTTAAATATCACTACACCTACCCAGAAAATCCATTTACAAGCTTATCTGAAGCGAGAACCAGGGTAACCGGGTTTGTTCATTGGTATAACGATGAACATCGCCATAGTGCGATTAAATTTGTAACGCCCAATCAACGTCACAACGGTTTAGATAAGGCAATATTGAAAAACAGAAAGCAAATTATCGAACAGGCTAAAAAAGAGCAACCTGAACGTTGGAATGGACGTAAAACAAGGGATTTAACACCAATTGATGTAGTATATCTCAATCCTGGAAAGGAGCAGAATCAAGCAGAAGAAAACAAAGGAGAATTGGAAAAAGCAGCTTAAACCAAAATGATGAAGCAGCAGGCGACATCAGTCGCCCATTAACCTTGACGGTTATCAGCTCCTCAGCCTATACCGTATAAGCATTATATCTCAAGATCATTACCCTTGTAAAAATACCTTGGGGGTTTGGGGGCTAGCCCCCGACAACTTGCATAGCAAGTTAAAAAAAACGACAACTTAATTTGGTGTCTAATGACACACAAAAATAATTTAGATAATTTTAAAAAATGCGACAGAATAGTTGACATTTAGCGAAATGGTCTGCCGTTCCTCTTACGGAAACCCGACGGTTAGCTAAGAAACAGCTTCCACGGCATTATCGTGACAAGTATCGGTTAATAGTTTAGGGGTAAAACAGGTGATTTATGTTAGTGAATCCATTAAAAATTAAACATCATTCTCTTACGGGAAGGATTACCTTCGCGCTGATGTATCAGGCATTTTTGAATGTCAAACGCAATCGAGGCGCGGCTGGAGTTGATAAGCAAAGCATTGAGATGTTCGAGGCAAACCTTGAGCAAAATCTTGAAGCGTTAATGCATGACCTGAAAACGCGGGGGAAATTTAATCCCCAGCCACTTAGAAGGGTTTATCTCAGCAAAGGCAATGGTAAATTTAGACCTCTGGGCATTCCCGTCGTCCGCGACAGGATTGCTCAGGATGTCTTAAAACAACTTCTCGAACCGCTATTTGAACCAATGTTCCATCAAAACTCGTGTGGCTTCCGCCCTTTGCGGAACTGTCATCAGGCGATTGAATTAGTGTTACGCATTTGGCACAGCGGATACCGCTACGTGCTAGATGCTGACATTAAGGGATTCTTTGATAATATCCCGCATCATATCATAATGACAGGTCTTTCTAATGTAGTCGCAGATGGTAATATTCTTGATCTGATCGAACGATTTCTCAAGTCAGGTGTTATGGATAATGGCGTATTTAAGCCAACTCATATTGGCACGCCTCAAGGGGGCGTTATTTCTCCCTTGCTGGCAAATATTGCGCTTAACTTCCTTGATTGGCATCTACAGGAACACGGCTTGCACTTTGTGCGCTATGCCGATGATTTTGTGGTGTTATGTCAGTCAGAAATACAGGCAAAAGAGGCTCTGGATATTGTTGAGTCTTTCTTGACCTCTCAGCTTGAGCTAGAACTTAGTCCTGAAAAGACGCACATCACAACCTTTAGCAAAGGCTTCGCTTTTCTAGGGTTTGATATGTCGTCAAGAGCGGTCAAAATGCGCTCCAAGTCTATTGAGAAATTCAAGAATAAGATCAGAGATCTTACTATACGTTCCTACAATTTGGACAAAGATTGCATCACACGATTGAATCAGGTGATACGAGGAACAGCAAATTATTTTGCACCGCCGTTCTCTCACAATCGCACCCTGTTCGATAATTTGGATAAATGGATACGAATGCGTCTAAGGTGTATGAAATATAAGCGCAAATGGAAGACAGACAACCGTCGATTGCGCTTAAAACATCTTAGGAATAAGGGATTATTAAGTCTTAGGGATTTCTATCCAAAACCTGCGTAACGTAACGATTAACTCCCCGTAAGGGGCAATTTACACGGAGCCGCCCTTTGCCAGAAAGAGGCATGTTGGAAAATAGAGGGAATTGACCCTCTCGCGGCAACGGGGGGCTAGAGGTACGCCTCTAGCCTACCCACTAGAAAAAATAAATATACAAATAGGGAAAATCGGGCTTCTGAACTTGGAGGAGAGGATATTTCCTGCCTGCATATTTTTGGGAGAATTTTTTCATGAAGTAGGTAGGGATGGCTCTGAATTGCTGTCAAATATAAACTCACCCTTTTGTCTGACGGTCTCCTTAGGAGGCTATCCGAGAACACGGGAACCAGGACTGGCAGTCCTGAATTTCCATTTTATTAACAACTGGTTAGATAAGGACTGCCAGTCCTTTTCGCCATTGTCGGACAGCCTCCTAGGAGGCTGTCCGAGAATACAAGACCTACTGCGGAACAACGCATTTTGGCTGTATTTCACGCTTTTTATCGTTAAATAGAATAACTATTCGCCTCAAAAAAGCGAAAAATACATCTCAAAATCGTTGTCCCTCGCTACGGTTTCTATTCTCGGACAGCCTCCTAGGAAAACTAACCCCGCAGATCTTGAACATAGCCCTCAATGACCGAAAACAATGGCAATAAACGCTTGTGCAGCACGGTTCCCACCGCATCGGTTTGC
>JBDLIU010000262.1:0-6215 GCA_039714715.1 Bacteroidota bacterium | reverse complement strand
CGGTAATACCAGTCCATATATTGTCGGGTAGTGACTAATCCTTCACTAGAATTACCATAGAAAAATGGGATACCTGCCCATTTAGTCCACATCAGGGTTGCCGCACCATCCAGTTTCCAACCATCAATATCTAGATCGAATACCCTTTGCTGCATACCTCGCCACCATTTCATTGCCTCAGGATTGCTATAATCTATTTGTCCGCCTTCCCCTTTCCACCATTCATTGGTTCCATTGGTCTTGATTAAGTATCCCAGGCTATCAGCCATGATATACCAATCATTTGAATCTCTTATTGGTGTATCTTTACTATCACTGTTCACCAGAGAAGTCATCCAAAGTACTACCCTATATCCATCATCCTGTAGCTTCGCGAACCACTTTTCAGGATTAGGATACCTAACCGTATCTACTTCAAAATCGTTATATCTGAGCGACCACGGACTATCGATTAATATCGTGCGAACCGGAATATCATGCTCAGCATACCCCTCAAGTAATTCATCAACATATTCGGCTGTATTTACATCATCTTCCCATAGCCAGGGTTCCAGAGCCCAGGCAGGTGTTAGTGGAAGTTCACTATGTCTTTGTGCATTGAAAGGCATCCCCCAGACAGGCAATAACCAATAGAAATAAAAAGCTACTCCCAATAAAATCATGCTTACCAGTAGGATCCTGCTTAATCTCTTCATGCTTTTCTGAATAGTCTGAAATATGACAACACAAGTGAATAGGCCAAAAGAATACCTCCGGTAATTACCAGGATATTTCCATACTCTTCATAAACATCGGTATAGCCCGGTACTAATCGCTGATGAATAAAATAGTTGATCCCTAAACCGATAAGGAAAAGAGAAGTCAGAATTGCAACTATTGATATTACCTTATCGGCTTTCAATTGTTTAATGAAAGGCAAGGCTGTATAGAATACAACTAACCAGAAAGCCCACGAAAGTACCTGCCAGACATTTAATGTCCTGAAGTAATTAAAGACTGTAATAATCGGCCTGAAGAACAGGTTTCCCTTTTCATAAAATGGCCTGTCGTTATACATCAGGACCTGCAATTTCGACTGATCCCCATTTCTTATTATTCCCAAAATAGAAGCTTCTTTATCCTCTGCTGACATGCTGTCCCAACCAGGAATATCAAAGGCATTCCAAAGTGAGCAAACGTTGCCATAACCATGAAAATCGAGACCTCCATTCATGATTAACCCATTATTCTGACAATAATTCTTAATCTGATCAAACATCCCCCTATCGTACTTTTTATCTGTAGCTGTATTCTCAATTTCAAAGCCATCTGCACCTACTGATTTGTAGTAATCCAATGACATATTCTCATCATCAAACCAATGGTTGATAATCACAGCACCGCCACCGGCATGTACTTTATTAATTATGGTAGTATCGGCCATTCCTTTGGTTATAAAATTGCCTTTCAAACCCAGCAAGCTCATGTGGTTTGTGCCTGAAAACTCTTCTCCTGCCATTACCAGTGGAGAAATCGGCAGTTTCCCACTCCTTTGTTTATTTACAAATTCAACTGTTTTTGCATGGTTATTATGGTCTGTGATAAAGAGGGCATCAAAACCATTCCTTTTATGCCATTCCCATAGCTTTTGCTGCGTAATTAGTCCATCGTGGCTATATTCTGTGTGTGTATGCGTTGTGACAAGAACTTCGTTTTTTGAAATGTTTACAATACGGTTGTTGGGCAATGGGAGAAAGAGCATTACTACAAAAACAGCAAATAACAACCCAATCAACACTGGTAAATTAAATGTTTTGCGCAGTATAAATCTTCCCTTCGATTCATGCTGCAGTGTTCTTACTTTTAAAAGAGTAATCAGAATTACACCTATAAATATCCAAACCAATAGATACTCAATCTCCATAATTCCATATAGTGAGCGATTAAAGTACAGCATCAGCCCAAGAATAGGTTCAAAAAGAACTCTCCAAACTGAAATTTCAATGAGCATATCAGGTGCTTCCTCAAGCGTTAGGACATTCTGAATATGTATAGGGTAATGTAGAAAAGTAGCAACAACTACAATCAAAACAATTGGTACGACCACATAGAAAAACAAACCCTTTTTATTCATTATACTAAAGTCTTGATTTGGTTAAACTGTTTGCAAGTTTGTAGTTAAGTTCCATCAGATAATCGCCCATGGATGGACCATACCAGCCCATAAGACGGGCTTCATAGGTGTCATAGTAGTAATATCTCGAAGGTACAATATACCCTAAATATTGACCATTAAAGCTGGTTATCGCTGAATTATACCCCTGAAGTTCTAACGCATTCTGTAAATCGATGGCGTACTCACCACTAAACTCACAAGGCATGGTTATCCAGACAAGGTCATTTAGCCTCAGGCTTTGCATATATACCGATTCAACCGGTGGCAAGAGTTTCCATCCTAAAGTTGGATTAATCCTTAAACCATCAGCAACATAAATGACCTGCAGCTTTGGTATCTCAATTTTCTCTGAAACAAGTAACAAGCTTGTTGAATCTAAGTGTTCTATTTCCTCCAACACAACTATAGATGAATCTGCCAGTGCCTGCCCCATGTTTTGTGCCCTTTCAAATCGCTCACCAGGTGATTTGTTGGTATGGCTACCAACCGTGCCGGCCATAAACATGGCCATATCTATTCCACTGCTTTCAAGTCTTCTTTGGAAATATCCCGGGTAGTCGGCACTAAACTGGTTATTCCATCTGCCCACTATGGTAGCATGGGCTGCAAACACGCCAACAACCGCTTGTCGAGCTGAATCCTGTTTAACTGAAAGTACCGTTAGCCTATCATTGAGTCTTCCCGTCTCTCCAATAATCCTATTACGAACCAGGTTAGGTGCATGGATAAATCCGGAACCCATCTTTGCAGGCTTTTTATCACCCAGAGCAGCAATAATTGCATCGGTAAACTTTACACTAAGCCATTCTACCACCTCCGGCTGGTACTCGCCACCAAACTGTTTGCCTATGTATCCTGGCAGTGAATTACCTACACCGGCATGTGTATGCGTGGCACCAAAAAGAAGTTGCCCTCTCCTAAGATTTATGTCCTTTTCCGCCAGCTTATTGGCAACTTTAACAGATAATTCTTCAGGTATCATTAACAAATCAGCACTAATAATTACCAATTGCTGATCAGCCAATTCAAAAGCAATGACTTTAACAAAAAGCGAATCATGTACACCAATTGCATGCTGACCATCTCCAAATCCGGGCATTTTTATTCTGCTGAATTTTCCCTCTGATGGATTTTGCTTACCCTCAACAATTTGGGGAGTTATATTTACCTTGCCAAAACCGGCCAGTATTATTCCCTCAACTATTTTTGACTTTTCAATAGCTGAATCTAAACTGGATATAGTTCTTTTATAATAGTTAGATTCAAAATAAGGTGCGGTATCAATTGAATCGATGGAATAGGTTAGAAAAATGGCTATAAGCACAATAATTGCTCCTAAAATCTTAGCAATAATTTTAAGCCATTTTTTCATTTTGAAACTGCTTTTTTATATGTCTATACAGATTGTTCTATTAAAGATTCAAATATAGATTTCAAATGGTTGAATTGTTTCGGATTTATTATTGATTCTACATAGTAATTTAACTGAAAAGAGGATAATGATGCAGGAAATTGAATTTCAGGGTTATTATTTATAATACTTAAATGTTATATACCTCTAAAGATATTCATTTGCTTCTTTATTTGTCATACCGAGTTGTCCGTTAGCTAACGGATGACGAGGTATCTTAGCCATTATGCATTAAAACAGCCTCTAATAAAAAAGCCACTGCATGGCAAAGATGCCTCTCACAATGAATCGTGATCGGCATGACAAAGGAAGATAATGTTAAATATAGCATTATTGCTAATCTGAAATTTGCTTACTAAATTGATTTGATAAGCATATTATAACAGGACAATCAAGATTCCAAATCTAATGATTGAATTATACCATATTCGAGACCGGTTAGCTCTGCCAGACCTTTCATTCTGCCGATAAGTGAATAACCGGGATAATACTCCTTGCCAACATCATCCATCATTTGAAAACCATGGTCCGGTCGCATTGGGATAGCATAGTCTTCCCTGTCAGCCTTCTTTCTCCTTTCCTGTTCTATAAGGATATTTTTGATTACTGCATACATATCAACATCGCCTTCAAGGTGGTTTGCTTCATGGAAATTGCCTTTTTCATCCCGTTGCGTGCTTCTTAGATGAATGAAATGAACCTTATCAGCAAAACGAGTAAACATACTAGGCAAATCGTTGTCAGGTCTTACACCTAATGAACCTGTGCAGAAAGTAAGTCCATTGTTGGGGCTATCAACTGAAGAGAGCAAGTCGTCAATATCCTTTTCATTACTTACAATCCTTGGTAATCCCAATAAAGAATATGGAGGATCATCTGGGTGAATGCACATCTGAATTCCAGCTTTTTCTGCTACCGGAATGATCTCCTCTAAAAATAGATACAGATGTTCTTTTAGCTTCTTAGTATCAATATGCTCGTACTTCTTCAGCAATTCCCCGAATTCTTCCAGGGTGTATTTCTCATCAGTACCAGGCAAATTAGCTATAAACAGGTTAGTCAATTCTTCAACCTCTTTATCAAGCAATTTTTCAAAATAGGCTCTAGCTTCTGCAATTTCAACATGAGTATAATCATCCTCAGCTTGTGTTCTGTTCAGGATAAATAAATCAAATGCGATTAATGCTACTTTTTCAAACCTTAGCGTATGAGCTCCATTGTCAAGTTTGTAATCAATATCAGTTCGTGTCCAGTCCATAATGGGCATGAAATTATAGCAGACTGTCTTGATTCCGCTCTCACCTAAGTTCTCAATACTTTTCTTATAGTTCTGAATATATTGAAGGTAGTTGCCAGTCCTGGTCTTAATGTCTTCATGAACCGGAACGCTTTCAACCACCAGCCATTCAAGGTCATTATCTTCAATAAGTTGCTTATGCCACAGAATATCTTCTTTCGTCCAGATCTCACCGTAGGGTACATGAAATAAAGAGGTGACAAGGTTTTTTACGCCTGCTTGCTTAATATCAGAAAAGGTTACATTATCATGCTCTCCAAACCACCTCCATGTTTTAATCATGCTCATTCTAACCGACTTGAATTTTATACTCCGCTATACGCATTAAAACCACCATCAACCGGGATTACAGCACCTGTCACAAAAGAGGCTGCATCACTAATCAGCCAGTGAATGGCACCATTAAGCTCCTCAGCCTCACCAAAACGATTCATAGGTGTATTGGATATTACTTTTTTCCCTCGGTCAGTCAGGGATTCATCGTCATTCATTAGTAGTCTTCTATTCTGGTTAGCGATGAAAAAGCCTGGGGCAATAGCATTGACTCTTAGCTTATCCCCAAATTTTTGAGCAAACTCTATTGCCATCCATGTAGTTAAATTGGTAACAGCCGCCTTGGATGCTGAATAACCTACTACCCTTGTAATAGGTCTCAATGCAGCCATAGAAGAGTAGTTAATAATCACACCTTCTCCCTGATCAGCCATCACTTTGCCAAACACCAATGAAGGTATTAAGGTTCCATTCAGGTTAAGGTCCGATACTTTACTAAACTCATCAATATCGAGATCGAAAATCGTCTGTTCTTCAGTGATAGTTGCACCCGGCATGTTACCACCAGCAGCATTGAGGAGCACATCAGCTTTTCCCCATTTTTCAACAATTTGGTTACAAGCTTCTTCTACTGCCGGTTTCTCCAATACATTACAGACATAACCTTCCACATTATTGTCAATCGCTTGTAAATGCTCAAGTTTTTTAGTCAGCCGCTCCTGATTGGTACCCAGAATAACCACTTTAGCCCCATTTTTTAGCAAATATTCAGCAATAGCACCGCCCAGCACACCTGTGCCTCCGGTAATTACACAGACTTTGCCTGAAATGTTAAAACCTTTGTTCATAGAATTAAGAATTCTTAACAAACCTAATATTCTGTTAATTTAACTCGTACTTCTTTGTTAACCTAATATCTCTTGACGATGCCCCAATTAATACCTCAAACTCACCCGGCTCAGCAACCCAATCATTTATCTCAACATCATAGTACATGAATGCTCTTCTATCCAGTTTAAGGGAAACTGTTTTTGATTCACCTGGTTCCAGTTCAACCTTGACAAATCCTTTCAACTCTT
>JBDLIU010000261.1:0-6237 GCA_039714715.1 Bacteroidota bacterium | reverse complement strand
CAAAGTCCTCCAAACAACCATTGACCAACAACCCATTATAATTCCTGCCGGTAAACCAAAGGTTATTTCCCCCAGTTTAATCATACATGAAATACGGGAAACACTTACTGCCATCCCTGTAAATGAACACTCCCTAAAGACTTTTACTCCCGGAGTAGATAGTTCCTCATATGTCCTGATTAACTCAACAGGGGATACTGTACGAACAAATGTGCCATTGCACATTGCAGGAAAAATTATGCCTTGCATACAACCAAGACCGATTAAGGCATTGCCTCTACATATGATAGATCATTCCAGTAGAAATATAAAATATCTGGATAGGGACCAGGGAATGAGTTCGAATTCTATCTCTTGCATATTTGAGGACAGCTATGGTAATCTATGGTTTGGGACATTCGGTGGAGGAGTTAGTAAATACAATGGATATTCCTTTATGCATTTTACTGAAGAAGAGGGCTTAAGTAATAATGTTGTTCGGTCTATACATGAGGACAACCATGGCAATCTTTGGTTCGGTACGCATGGTGGAGGAATAAGCATGTATAATGGCGAGACCTTTACATATTATACCGAGAAAGAGGGTCTGATTAATAATATGATCTATTCTATAGCTGAGGACAGTTCTGGTAATCTTTGGTTTGGAACACAGGGTGGAGTCAGCAAATTTAATGGATCAACTTTTACACATTTTACTGAAGAAGAGGGATTATGTAATAATATTGTCAGGTCTATCCATGAGGACAACCATGGCAATCTATGGTTTGGTACTGAACGTGGAGGAATAAGCATGTATAATGGAGAGACCTTTACACATTTTACCGAAAATGAGGGTCTGCTTTCCAATACGATCTATTCTATAGCTGAGGACAGCTATGGCGATCTTTGGTTCGCCACTGGTGATGGAATAAACATGTATGATGGCCATGCCATAACGGACTTCTCGGAAATCACTGAAAGCAAAGAATTAAATTATAATACTGTAGTGTCAACCCTGGAGGATAGCAATGGGAATCTTTGGTTCGGAACTTATGGTGGTGGGGTGAGTATGTATAATGGTGAAACCTTTACCCATCTTACCGAAAATGAAGGATTGAGTAATAATTATGTCACGTCCATCCTGGAAGACAGCTATGGGAATCTTTGGTTCGGGACAAATGGTGGTGGGGTAAACCTATATAATGTCAGTTCATTTACACCCTATGCAGATATTGAGGATCTAAGCAACAATACCGTAACTTCAATCCTGGAGGATAGTCAGGGCAATCTATGGTTTGGGACAGGGGATGGTGGAGTATTAATTCATGATGGCAAAACTTACAAGCATATTACTGAAAAAGAGGGTTTGCGTTTTAATGGGGTCTATACCATCCTTGAAGACAGCCGTGACAATATCTGGTTCAGCTACCGCTGGGGCAGAGGTGTGAGTATGTTTAATGGCAAAACTTATACCACTTTTACCGGAGTGGGCTTGTACCATAATCATGTCCTGGCCACACTGGAGGATGACAAAGGAAATCTTTGGTTTACTAAAACTGATCGTGGTATCATTAAGTATAATGGGGAAATCTTTACGGATTTTACTGAAAAGGAGGGCTTAAGCCAGAATACTATCACATCAATCCTACAAGATATCAAAGGCAACCTATGGTTTGGTACTTACGAAAGAGGGGTCAGTAAATATGATGGAAATTACATTACGCATTTTACCGAAAAAGAGGGTCTTGTTAATAATTATGTCCTGTCAATTTTTGAGGACAGCCATGGCAATCTTTGGATTGGTACAGAGGGCGGATTAAGTATCTATAATGGCGAAACCTTTACTCAGTTTACTAAAAAAGAAGGCTTAAGTGGTCGTGCTGTAATGTCAATTTTGGAGGACAACAATAATAATATATGGATAGGTACAGATAATGGTTTAAATTACTTTTCGTTTAGCCGGGATAGCGAGAAAGTACCATACAATTCTCCTGTTATATACACCTATAAAAAGGCTGATGGCCTGAGAGGAATTGAATTCTATGATCACTGCGCCATTTTAGATAAAAAGAACCGCATTTGGTGGGGAAGCGATAAAGGTCTTACAATGTTGGATATGAATAAATTTAATACCCCAGTTGAGCCACCTTCCATTCAACTTAACCAAATAGATATTAACGAACAGATTGTTGATTACCGCCATTTGAAAAATAATGACGAAATGGGATTGAAATTTAATGGCGTGGCCAAGTTTAATAACTACCCTTTAAACCTAGAATTACCTTTCAATCGTAATCACCTTACCTTCCACTTTTCAGCTATAGATTGGGCTGCACCAGAAAAAATAAGGTACAGCTTCAAGATGGAAGGTTTGAATGATAATTGGAGCCAGCTAACAGAAGAACCTAAAGCAGACTACCGCAACTTACCAAATGGTATTTTTACATTTAAAGTGTGCGCCATTGGAATAGCAGGAAAGTGGAGTGAGCCTTATGAATACACATTCAAAATATTACCACCTTTTTGGCATACATTGTGGGCCAGGTCAGGATACGGAATAATTGCAGTTATTATTGTAATCCTGATAATACACTGGAGAACCAAACGTCTTAAGAAAAGACAAAAGGAGTTGGAGTCAGATATTGGTATTGCAACACAAAACATCTACAAGCAAAATATACAGATTCTGGAGCTGGACTCTTTGAAAACCAGGTTCTTTAACAACATCTCACATGAGTTCCGAACGCTGGCTTCGTTGATTAAAATACCGGCAGAGTATATTATGAAGGAAGAGAAGTTATCGAGTAAAGGCAGAAGGGAGCTTGAAGTGATCTATCGGAACACAAACCGTTTGTTGAAGATGGTAACGCAGTTGCTGGATATATCCCGAATAGATAAACGGGCCATGAAACTGATCCTACAGAAGGAAAACATCTTTGATTTTACGCATTCAGTTGCTGTATCTTTCGCTTCACTTGCTGAATCCAGGGGGATTCAGTACCGCTACTACCTACCCAGGACAGAAGCCGTGGATTGGATTGATGTTGACAAAATCGAGAAGATCATTAGTAACCTGTTGTCCAATGCATTCAAGTTTACCGATGAAGGCGGAAAAGTAAGGATAGATATGGTTTACAAAAACCGGCACAACGGGATGGAAAATGCACTGGAGATCTCAGTCTCCGACACTGGGAAAGGAGTGCCAGAAGAGGAACAAGGAAAGATATTTGACCGCTTTTACCAGACTGAAGTAAATCTAAAGAAAGAGGGCGAGGGGACCGGTATCGGGCTGGCCTTGACCAACGATCTGGTGGATCTCATGCATGGTTCAATAAATGTAAAAAGCGAGGTCGGGAGTGGAAGTACTTTTACCGTTCTCATCCCAATGGGAATAGATCACCTGGAGGAAAATGAGTACACCATCAGCGCAACTGATAGAGAGGTGAAAATTGATGTTCCTGAAACAACCTGGACCGGGGGAATGTATGCTGATGATTTAGAAAAGGATAAAAAGCAAAAGAAAGATTCCTCCAACAGGCCTCAGTTGCTCGTGGTGGAGGATAATGCAGACATCCTTTGGCTTATTGGAAATAAACTCAGGAAAGAGTTTGAGGTGTTTGAAGCAGTGGACGGAAGCGCCGGGCTGAAAATTGCAATAGAGAATCTCCCTGATCTTGTCATCACAGACCTGATGATGCCCAGGATGGATGGATTTGATTTGTGCACTAAACTGAAAACCGACCTCCGTACCAGCCATATTCCTGTGATTATGCTTACTGCAAAGGCGACCATGGATGACAAATTGCAAGGATTGGAGACAGGTGCCGATGATTACATTACCAAGCCTTTTGATATACAGGAAGTCCTTGTCAGGGTCAGGAACCTGATTGACCAGCGAAGGAAACTCAGGGAACAATTCAGTAGCGAGTTCATATTGGAGCCACGCGATATAGTGATTACTTCCGTAGATGAAGATTTCCTAACCCAGGCAATGAATGTAGTTGAAACCCATATGGAAGATGATACATTTGACGTATCACACTTCTGTAAAGAGATGAGTATGAGCCGGAGTACCCTGTACCGGAAACTGGATGCACTGACCAACCAGTCCCCTGTTGGTTTTATTAATGTCCTCAGGATTAAACGTGCAGCTTCATTATTGAAACAAAATTTCGGGAACGTTACTCAAGTAGCCTTTGAAGTTGGATTCAGCAATCCCTCCTATTTTGCGAAATTATTTAAAGAAACCTATTCTCTCACTCCTTCGGAGTATATCAAATCCTAATCCAACTCTGGTATCCTACCCGGGATTCAGAGAGCACAGACATACTGATCTGGCACATATCTGTTGGGATATGCAACAAATGTGGTAGCATCTCTTTTCATGGTGGAGTAATTTTATTTTAAAAGAACTCCCTATGAAAAGAAGAGTTACTTCGTTATTTCTACTGCTTATAACAGCAGCGATCTTCCTACGTGTGATTGCTGATCAAACTGAAGTAATAAAGATGGTAGTTGAATAACCTCTATCGATAAAATGGCTTTCAGGATGTCTATTAAAGCTCAATTTACAGCGAATGCCACTAATCTCCTTACGAGCTTAAACATGTTAAGGAGAATACACTTCTCATGTAACTATTTAGTCAAACCTGAAAAAGGTCATAACATATTGACAATTAGTGATATAATGTTGATAAAAGATTGATTTATAGTAGTTTTATTTGCAAGGTTCTTCCTTGATTGGGTTAAAACCTTGCAAAATGATCGGAAAAACAGACAAGTCCCCGCAGTTGCATATGTACCAGGTTCCCATCATACAGTTTATTAATAAGGAGCATGAACTCTATCAGTTATCCGAGCGGATCAACTGGGATGAGATTGAGCAGGATCTGACTGAATACTACTGCGTTGACAATGGTCGGCCATCGATACCTATCAGGAAAATTGTTGGCGTTGTATTGCTTAAAAGGATGTTCAATGAGAGCGATGAAAGTGTAGTTGATCGGTGGAAAGAGAATCCCTTATGGCAGCACTTCTGTGGGGAGGTAAATTTCCAACACAGTTGGCTCTTTGATCCCACAGAACTGATCAAGTTCAGGCACCGTCTGGGAGAAATAGGCATGGAGCGGATCCTGAAAATCTCCATCGATCTGTTTGAAAAGAAGGAGATCCAGGAGAAACAGGTATTGGTTGATTCCACCGTACAGGAGAAGAATATTACCTATCCCACTGATCCCAAACTACAGAAAAAGATCATTGAGAAGTGCAGGGCTATTGCAAAGGAAACGGGTGTTGTATTGCGTCAGAGTTATAAGCGTATATTAAAGCAGTTGATGATCGATCAACGTTTTCGTGAGCATCCCAAGAGGCGTAAGAAGGCCAATGCAGCAGCCAGGAAGATCAAGGTCATCGCTGGCCGTGTTGTCAGAGATCTGGAGAGAAAACTGAATACTGAGCAGTTAGAACGATATGAGCAAGACCTGAGTCTTTTCCATCGTGTATTGAAACAGGCACAGAAAGACTCGAATAAGATCTACAGCCTTCATGAACCTGAGGTTAGATGTATAGCCAAAGGCCAAGAGGCCAAGAAATACGAGTTTGGTAACAAGGTATCCATCGCAAAAACGATGAAATCCGGGATTATCGTTGGAGCCAAATCCTTTAGTGACAATCCCTATGATGCCAACACCCTGGATCCACAGCTACAACAGGTGGAGAGGCTTACCGGAAAGCTTCCCAAAACTGCCATTACAGACCGGGGATACAGAGGGAAGAAGAAGGTGTTGGGAGTCGAAATCCGCATACCTGGCAAGCTTCCGGCAAAGGCTTCCAATTATGAGAAACAGAAAGTACGCAAGTACTTCAGGGCCAGAGCGGGTATTGAACCTGTGATCGGGCATATAGAACATGACCATAGAATGATCAGGAATTACCTCAGCGGTACCCAAGGTGATGTAATTAATACCTTACTGGCCGCTACTGGGTTCAATATGATGAAGATGCTACGAAGGATCAAGGCAGAAACCATTGATTGGTGCCAATATTTACTGGGGTCCTTGGTACGCTATATGAATATTAAAATCTCAGACCAGAAAAACCGATGGGTTTTTCAGGTTTAACTAGTTAATCAATTATACATGTTATAATGAAGAAGCAATGTCAAATTATTTGTACTCTCAAGTGAAAAAAGAATTATTGTATAACCTAAAGATTATCGCCATGAAAACAAACACAAGTGCATTGAAAAAAGTGATGATG
>JBDLIU010000260.1:0-6245 GCA_039714715.1 Bacteroidota bacterium | reverse complement strand
GAAAACACATAAATCCCTGTATGTGTTAATGATAGCTCAAATAACCCTGCTTTTTAGAGCTGGATAACATATCGAATATAGGAAACTCATAATCAGGGGGTCGCTGGTTCGAGCCCAGCTGGGCCCACACTGTGAATGAACCACTTACAATTTATTTTGTAGGTGGTTTTTTCTTTGGTGCCGGGATTTGTTTGTATAACAGGCAGATTTTTTATCCAGATATAATATATTTCAAGGTTTCTAATAGGTGGGTATCAACTAACACTCTTCCTTGGAGTCAATTCCGGCAAGCCAATTGCGAAAATCGCAGGAAATCTATACTTTATCGTGGTCCGGTTTTTTGGGAGGAGGTCAGGGGTCAGTCAGTTATGAGGTCATTAACAACTGACCAGATCGAAAATCCGGTTATACTTTTACTAGGTTTTTCTAATAATGTCGATATGCTTTTTATAGTCCCTTATCGTACCGGTCTTTTTTGTCAGCCATGGTGCGAGGGATGGAAACAAGGCCTGTATTAAAAGATAGGGTCGAAAAGGTCGTGAGTTAACGATTAATTCAGTTTTGTTTTTAATTATTGCTTTAATAACGGATTTGGCAACGATATCAGGAGTGGAAATTCCTACACTCTTGTGCGATTCAATACCCGTTTCTTCGACCCAGTTATGGTACATCCCCGTCTTGGAGATGTAACCAGGACAAATGACTGAAAAACCAACAGGATATGACTCTCCAATAGCCGTTAACTGGAGACTCCTGGTAAAACCCATGAGACCATGTTTGCTGGTCGAATAGACATCATCGTAGGGTGTGCCAACCAATCCTGCAAGGGAAGAGATATTAACGATATGTCCTCTGCCCCGCTCATTCATTTTAGGCAGAATGAGGCGGGTTAGAATCATAGGAGCCATCAGGTTTATTTCCATCTCCCATTTGATTTTGTCAATATCCAGGATGTCATATGGATATGGAAACTCTACTCCGGCATTATTCACCAGAACGTCAATACCATTAGATTTGGATTCAGCTTGTTCAACAATGTTGGGTAACTGATCCAGGTTTCCAATATTGGCTGTAATGGTAATGATTTTATTCTGATCTGTACGTAACTTTTTAGCTACCTCTTCGAGTAGGTCGGAAGACTGCGCAACCAGTACCAGATTCATTCCTTCGTTGGCCAAAGCTTCTGCGATGTATACACCTATTCCCTTCGATGCTCCGGTTATGAGGGCGGTTTTTCCTTTTAATGATTTCATAATGTGTTAACTCAGTTTTAGGAATTTCAAAATAGAAGATGTTAAGCTAACTCGGAAAGATAATATACGGATATTATTAGGTTCGCACATTAAACAAAGTGATAAAACTTCACCTTTCTCAAGTCACATTGCGATATTACCTTACTAGGTGGTAACTCAATCCAAAAGACAGAAAGTTGTTCTTTCTAGCTTCGGGAAAAGATGATCTTGTATACATATATTTTGCTTGGATCATAAATCTTTCATTGAGAAGCGCATTTGCACTGATAAAATAGCTTTCTTCAGGTGGGGCAACACCAATACGAATACCTGAACCATTTTTCATACCGAATCCGCTTCCCACGCTTAGCTGATGGGTGGGAACAGGCAGCTGAGTAGGAAATTCATCCAGAAATTTATATTCCAGGTCGATGATATCATAAGGCCCCAACCGAAATTTAATGGATGGAAGAATAGGAAATGTTTTAATTCCCGAGCTGATAGTAATCTCATTAATAGGTCCAATTGGAATATAATTCAGGTAGCCGATGCTGGCACCTAATCCAAAACCTACCCAACGTGCATTGGATTCGATGTATGGATGAAGGCCGAGGGAGTAATGCCTGGTAGAACCCGGGACGTTGATTTCATTTTCCATGACAACACCGCCAAATAGGCTTCCTCCATAGGTATGACTGATATACCCCCTCTGCTTCGTATAATGGTAGTTGAATGTGGCCATTCCATACTTCTGGTCATAGTATTTCCTGTCATAGGTTGTCCCGCAAGATCCTTCATGTTCATTATATCTGGCGGTCTGACTGTATGACGCGAAAGTTCCTCCAGCACCGAAAGAGTGGAAGTATTCCCATACTTCTTCTTTATCGGTCACAGGCACAGATTGTCCCATAATGAACAAAGGCAATATTAAGATGATGATTCCGGCCAGTCGGAAACCAGGAACCGTAAAGCGTATCCAGGAATGAGCCCCGAACAGGATCAGGGCTGGGAGGAGCTTAAAATTCATAACCAGCATCTCCGTTGGAGAAAATCCATCATGAACGGCCCACATTAAAAGACTCAGCAAAAGGATCATTGTTAATTTTCGCCCCATTAAGGAATGATTCTCCGGTAGATTAATTGTTGAAACTGATTGATGCTTCTGTTTGCTCAGAAAAAGGAATCCGGTAAAGATACCTGTGACCAGCATGACCCACTGTATCGCCTTTAGTCCGCCGATTGTTTGCCCGAGTGCTACCGTAGCAGCCGGATCCCTTAAAAATTCAAGGGTGAAACGACTCAGTGCCAGCAGGGTGATGGCTAGCAAAAAACGACTTCCTTTTTTTTGCAGATAGGGAGCAAGCAGGATCAGTACTCCAAAGATCAAAAGATAACCGATCATCTCATAAAGTGGCACTGGGTGAACCGGCGACGATAAGATCTCGGACGCCGGGATGGTATTCGTTATCCAATGGTGATAATGAACTTCAGTACCCTGTGCATACTGAACTCCCCATGGTAATGTGGTCGGTGTACCGAAACAGCAACCCGCAAGGAGGCAGCCGACCTTCTGAATGGCCAGGCCAAGGGGTACAATCAGTGCATAGGTATCCAATACGAATTCCCTTATTTTAAGCCAGGACCTACTCAATTGTATACCCAGGATGGCGAATAGCAAACCTCCAATGGCCGACTTGCTATCTGTATGGGGAAACGCACCTTCCCTGAACAGCATCGACCATTCCTCTGAGCGGAAGGTCAGGAGTTTTGTGCCGATAATAAAAAAAAGGGACCCGCTGACAAGTATTAATATCCAGGATAACAGGGGGTAGCCTTTTCTCCACCCCATGTAGAATAGAATCAAGAAGGTGAGGACACTGGAAATCAGGTAGAAAAGTGAATACCAGTTTACCTGGTACAATGCTTTGATGGTGAACATCTGGTTTCAGTATTTAGTGGTCTCTCAATAAAGATACCCTATTTCTTTGAGGGAGTCAATCCCAAAAGCCAGCTGTATTTGCTTTTGCTTCTGATAGTTTTGCAGTGCACCGGGGAACTGAGAGAAGATATTGCAGAGTCCGTCGCCAAGAGCGTAATACTTAAATTCTGGGATCCCAAAGACTCTTTGGCATTTTTCAAGATGTGACCAGCCATAATGCTGAGTTTCTGAGATTGGTCCAGAACCACTGAGATGAAGAAGAACACTGCAAGTAACAGGGACTATAATACTCCCCGAATCCTGGACCAGAGATTTAGTAAAAAAAGGACAGTAAGAATAGGTGCCAGTTTTTTCGCCGGTATCTATACAAATCCATGTAAACCAGTGTAATATGTTACATAAAATAAACAGTTAATTATATTGGAGTAAATTTATAAACCCCTGTTAATGTTGAAAATAACTCAATTATCCTGACTTTTTCGAATCGGATCATATATAGAAAAAAGGATACTCATAATCAGGGGGTCTCGAGCCCCCGCGGCAGTCAAGCCCAACCCTAAAAATGTCCACCGGACATTTTCTTCACGGGTTGTCTAGGTTTGCAAATTCTTATATAATTATTGATCCGTTTTCAGGGAGGTTGTCACTTACATAAGCTTACATTAACGGGAATTCCTTATAAAATTTCAGTAAGCTGATGGTTTCGCTTCTCATTTCGTTCTGAACAAATTGTTTCATGCTGTTTTCCATCAATTCACCAAGTCCCTGTAATAATCCTTTATCGCTCATCGATTCCAGTCGGTCGATGCATTTCTGAAGATATTCCGCCAACGGCATTTTCATTCGGGATTCAACAATATTTTTATTGATTGGAGTTCGTTTCTCCATAAAAAACCAACAATCGAATATATCTCTGTTGGTTATACTCCTTCTGTCAAGTAAAGCACATAGTTTATGGGCAAACAGGTCTTCCTGCACCATAACCTTTACGTTTATTCCCAAAAGATTTCTAATCTCGTAACGGTTTTCAAAAACCCGGTTTGAAATTTCAACTTTTAGTTTTCGTTCACCATATCCGTAATTCAGAACGACAAGGGGGCCATAATGCTTCTTTGCCTCATCATAAATACTCCCGTATTTGAGCAGTATTTTTCTGACCTTATTGTAAACAAGATCCTCCTGTTTTTTATCCAGAAGATTAAAAGCCAAATCAACAGAAAAACGAGGTAGATCATAAAAAAACATCAGGGCAGTACCCCCTTTGAATCCTAAACAATTCGACAGTTCAATGTCAGCATAAATGTCTTTAAGGATTTGAATTAAAAGAAACTTGTGTTTGTATAAATCAATCATCGGGAAAAATATTCTTTACTCTGTCGGTCAGTGCTTTTGACATATAGATGGGCAGGAGGTCATAAACCTTTTCCTTATTCAGCGGATTTAGATTATCAAAATAATAAGTCTTATTTAAGTACAGAAGATCCAGGAAGGCCCTTTCGCCGGAGGCAATGTTGACCTGATCAATTTGTCTGGAAATTCCCTTGGTGTTGGCCATTATTTCACCCTTAATTTTACGGTAAATAAAGGTCTTATTCTCTACTTCAATACTGCGGCTTAAATAACTGATGGTTGTAATGCGTGAATCGAACTGAAATAATACACCCACTTTTTGAAGTACATATTCCAAAGAAATATATGAGGGCGTATAAAGTACACATGCTAATTCTTCACTACTATAATTTGGTTTAGCGTATATGCCTTTTCGGGGATTTAGCAACTTACCCGTTCGGACATAATAGTTCAACTTTTTATTAAGTGACTCAAAATCCTTTTCTCCGAGTATCAGGGCAATATCTCTTAATCGAAATACAGTCTTTACATCCTTGAAGATAGATAATATGATGTTGTTTCTCATGTTATGTGAACCATACATACTAAAAAATAGTATGAATAGTTCACAAATATAGCAATTTCTGATATTTAGTTCAATACTCAGGGGAAAAATAGCTTTAAAGGAAATATCAGCAGTTAGCAATATTTCCAACATAAATCAGGGGGTCGCATTCGAGCCCAGCTGGGCCCACCGAAACCCTTCAAAGAATATTCTTTGGAGGATTTTTTCTTTGGTGGCAAGATATTGAATTCAATGTCAAGTAAGCTCCAAGGCATAATTATTGCATATAGTGACATTAGGAATAAGGTATTTTCGAAAAGAACCTTGCGAGAAAAACAACGTATAAAAAAACTTTATGAAATAGGCAGGATCTTTGCATCCTTACAATAGAACCCCAACGATTAAAGAATGAAATACTTCTCTTTTTTTCTTGTAGCTCTGGTGAGTCAGATTTCGTTTTCACAGGATTTATTACAGAGCAGACAAACCAGCTATTACACCTACATATATAAATTGACTGACCAGGAGGCTAAAAAGATTCACAGGAAAGATCTTTGGCAGGTTGATGAATCATACTTCCACACATTGCTTGATTCTTTTCCGACGGACAGCATATTCAATAACGCACTTCCAGTTGGGCATTACCTGAAAGTTCATTCGGAAAAAAACAAGTTCAGATTCGACATCACTTCAGTGCAGGATTTTGATTTATTGATAGCCAATAACAACACAGATCTTGCTTTGCAGGTACTAAATCTTGAAGGAGACATTATATCTGATGCCGATCTCAGAGTCGGGTTGAAAAAGATCCGATTTGACGAAAAGACCCAGTCCTATATGGACAGAAAATCAAATCGAAAAGGATTTCTTAAGGTCACGCACAATGGTTTTACATCCTATTACAACCTTTCAAGACAATACAATAATTCATCGCTTAAACGGACCACCAGGAAAGTAGTTTATGGAACTCCATTGAAATACATCTGGATGCCAGTACGGTATGTGATCTTTTTACCCATCGATGGAGTGAAATCCATTGTGAGGGGCTGGCCTCAGGGTACCATTCAGAGGACGGCCTGGTTCTTTGAAAAATCCTTTTATAAGGCAGCCTGTTTGTTCGATGATTATTATTGTGACTATTACGGGAGCAATGATTTTCAAGATAAACATAAGGGCTATC
>JBDLIU010000259.1:0-6283 GCA_039714715.1 Bacteroidota bacterium | reverse complement strand
AGCATATTATTTTACCTATTGGTGGTGTTGGTTGCTATTAATATGGTGATCATATACTTGCTGCCTGACCTGATTTTATTGCAGAATATCGTTATGGTGATCAGTATTGGGTTCTACCTGGTAGTGGCACAGTTCTTTAGGGTGCCCAACAGAGCAATACCCGTAAATCCAACTCACATTCTGGCGCCTGCTGACGGCAAAGTAGTAGTAGTTGAAAGAACTATGGAATCGGAATATTTCAACGAAGAGCGTATTCAGATTTCTATTTTTATGTCTCCGCTGAATGTGCATAATAATCGAGTTCCTGTATCAGGGGTGGTAGAATCCTTTAAATATCATCCTGGAAATTATCACGTGGCATGGCACCCAAAGTCATCAACTGAAAACGAACGAACCACTATGGTTTTGTCTATGGCTGATGATGTAAAAATACTGGTGCGGCAAATTGCTGGTGCTTTAGCTCGCAGAATAAAATGGTATGTAAATGAGGGTGATAATGTAGCCCAGGGACAGGAGTTTGGCTTTATCAAATTTGGGTCTCGATTAGATGTTTTTCTGCCAATTGATTCCAAGATACTGGTAGAAACAGGTACTAAGACCAAGGGAGGTGTTACTGTTTTAGCGGAACTAGTGAGTAGTTAATAGTTATCGGTTATTAGTTAACAGTTCGATTTGAATCTTTTTATTCCAATAGATGACAGGGAATATTTTTAAATTAGTACTGCTTATGTAGGCCTTTACACACAAATTATTGCCTTATGATATGGTTAAACATAGTTGCCGGTTTCATATTAATAATTACTGGCTTTATTTTGAAAAGGTATCCAACTTTGGTTTCCTGGTACTCAATTGACATTTCATCTGATAATGAAAAATCTAAATTTGACTTAGAGGGAATGTCAAAAATGTATAGAAATATTCTTCTTACCATAGGTCTAATCGTTATTCTTATATATCCCATTCTTGACTTTTTAGAACTCCAAATCTATATTATACCTGTCTCATTCTCTATAATCGTAATTGGGATTTTTAGTTTGTATATGGGAGGTGAGATTTTTTATAAGAAACGAGTTTGAAGAGTCTGTGTGTAACTTTGAACCAAATTCAAGCTAATTACGTTATGGTGTAAAAGTCATAAAATGAACAAACCGCTAATAATACTATTGCTTATGGCAACAATAAATGCTTTTGGTCAGGATACTAAAACTGAAACTGCCGTGCTGGCTGCCGGCTGCTTCTGGTGTGTAGAAGCTGTATTCCAGGAATTGAAGGGTATAGAATCTGTTGAATCCGGTTATATGGGAGGGAATGTTGATAACCCCACTTATGAGCAGATATGCACGGGAACTACCGGTCATGCTGAAGTGGCCAGGGTGGTCTTCAATCCTAATGTGGTTTCATTTAAAGAGATCCTGGAAGTGTTCTGGAAAACGCATGATCCTACCACCCTTAACCGGCAAGGAGCCGATGTGGGTACGCAATACAGGTCAGCGATTTTCTATTTAAGTGAGAATCAGAAAGAAATTGCTGAACATTATAAAAAGAAACTTGATGAATCAGGTGCTTATTCTGCTCCAATAGTGACAGAAATTGTTGCTGCAAGCAAATATTACAAAGCTGAAAACTATCACCAGGATTTTTATTCACTCAACCCTAACCAGGGGTATTGCCAGTATGTAATTCAACCCAAATTGGAGAAGTTCAGGAAGGTTTTTGCTGAGAAGTTGAAATAGGTAGTTTATAACACTTTTGTCATGCCGATCCCGATTCATTGGGAGAGGTATCTTTGCCATGCAGAAAGGATATTTATCGTGAAACTACATTATGGCAAAGATACTTCTCAAGCCAAAGCTTGATCAGTATGACAAAAATGTTGGTAAGACTTAGAGGTCAAAAACTCCACTTTACCCTTAGATATGCGGCCTTGGAGATAGCATCGTAACTTCCGCTTTGATTATCGCCATAAAAGACCTGCCCTACGAGGTCCAGATCCAGATTTTGAACCAGGGAATAGGTTATGTATGGATTAATAAAAAACTGATTAGTTCCCGGATAGAACATTACTGCCCCTCCTCCTATTAATAATGGAGTAAACTGGTACATGCTCTGCACAAATGCTGACCATGGGTAGGGTGACAAATCACGAACGGTAAAATTACCTAACTGCTGACGTGCACTTAGTCCTAAAATGTTGGCGTCAAAATCTCCAAGAGAACTATACATTATAGAACCGTTAAGGTATAAAGAACTCTTAAAGGAATAATCTACAGAAACGGTTCCTAAAAACATGTTTTCATAACGTACAGAATCAGGTAGAATATTACCCATTAAATCCGTATGCATATTCACATTTGTTTCAACCAGGGGGTGAAAATAAGAGAGCTCTCCTTTAAAACTTGCTAATCCTAAATTACCAGCCCAACCGGTACCTACCGATAAGTCTCCCTGAGAATAACCTCCCAGGAACTGAATGTCATAATTGTTTTTGTTCATTTTAAACATACTGGCAGCTACAAAGTCATCATGACTGTCAGCTATCTTAGCTGCTACTTCTACACTGGATGCAACACCCGTATAATAGGTTACTCGCAGTGCATCGCTTCCGGGCCGTTCTTCATAATCGAAATCAAAAAACGAGTATGCATTAAACCAATCATTAGGGTTCCAGGCAGCATTGATCCCCCAATTTATCCGCTGGCGCCCAAGTTTAACCTCCCAATTGTTTTTTGCCCACTGAACATATAGCCGGTCGAACATGATATTCAGCACCATATCTTCATTGTCAATAGCATTGAACGAAAGGGTAAAGAAATCATCATTTGAATTAATCAACTCTCCATAACCGCCACTCAACTCATATAGCGGATGCCCTACTGATGATCCCATAAATAGCCTGTTCCGCATTTCTACATATACAGAAAACTCATCATTAGGGTACCACGCCAGATTCAAACGATTGTGTGTAAGATTATCATACCATAGGGTATCAGCAAGGTAGGGCGACCAGCTGAAAGTGGACATATTTTTAAGATAGCCTTTAAATGCCCACTTACCTGGCTCATTATCCTGAGCCTTTACAATGTATGCAAATACTACAAATAATAATATAAGTGAATACCTTCTTGACATGTGTTGAATTACTATCCTGTCTCTGTGTCCTTTGTGTCTTTGTGGTTCTTTTTGTTAAAATCTATTTCGAGCTATTACACAGAGATACGCAAAGGAGACACGGAGGCTCACGGAGAATTAACTTTTACAATTCCCTTATTTCATCTGATATGATCTTACCATCATCCAGCGTAACTACTCGCCTGGCTTTATCGATAACCCTTTGGTCGTGGGTTGAGAAAACAAACGTGGCATTCTCTTCCTTATTCATCTTAGCCATCATATCCAGCAGGTTGGATGTATGCATAGAATCCAGATTAGCAGTTGGTTCATCCGCCAGGATAAACTTAGGCTTTGAAGCCAATGCTCTTGCCACAGCCACTCTTTGCTGCTGTCCACCTGATAACTCCGATGGCCTTTGGTTAGCCTTATCAGCTATGCCCATTTCTTCCATTAGTTCCATGGCACGCCTGTCTCGCTCATTCTTAGGTACTTTTTGCATCAGCATAATAAACTCAACATTTTCCTTATTGGTTAAAACCGGGATAAGATTGTATGCCTGGAATACGAAACCAATATTCTGCAACCTGAAGTTAATCAGTTTATTATCTTTCATATTGGTAATATCCGTATTGGCTACTTCAACTGACCCGCTGGTTGGCTGATCAAGTCCCCCAAGAATATTTAGTAAAGTGGTTTTACCGCAACCTGAAGGTCCCACAATAGCAGTAAATTCTCCCTCTTCAACTTTTAAGCTAACACCATTCAGTGCATGAACAGGTACTGCTGTTTCGGTGTATGTCTTAGTAATATTTTCCGTTTTTATAACACTCATTTTTATATGATTTAAGTCGTTTTATATTTTATGTAATGCCTCAACAGGCCTTAATTTTACAGCTTTCCATGCTGGGTACAGAGCAGCTATTACTGCTGTAATTACCACTCCAATGGTTACAATAACATATACATTACCTTCGAGGTAAGGGTATAAAATTGATGAATAACCAAATGCTTCGAGGCCTTCAGAATAGTTAGACATGTCCACACCGTTGGTTTCATAATAGTAAATTGTTGCCCATCCTGCCAGCAATCCTATTGGTGCTCCAACCAATCCAAGGAAGACCGTTTCTACTACAATCATGAAGTACACCCTTACTTTATTCATACCAACAGCCATCAGCATACCCAGTTCTTTAAACCTCTCGAGCACGGCCATCAACATTGTATTGATAATGCCGAATATCAAAGCAAAAAGGATTATTCCCATAAGTACATAAAGCATACTACTATACATCTCATCCATAAGAGCCAGTTCAGGAGCAATTTCTCTCCAGCTCTCAGCCAGATCATCATTCAGCTCTGCTGTATATTTATCAACAATAACTGACTCTTCAATAATAGGATCTGTAACGATAGCTATTTCATGCACAAGGTTATCCCCGAGGCCTATTAGCCTGGTTAGATCATCCTGCCTTACAAAAGCACTCATTTCATTGATTGCTATAGATGAACTTTTAGCAATACCAACTATTCTAAATGCTCCAGCTGTTATGTTGCCATCGCCATCATTAAAAGTAAGTACAACTTTAGATCTCAATTTAACAGACAAGTTTTCAGCCAGTTTCGATCCTATGATTATTGGATTTCTCTTTATCCCTTCAAAATAGGTTCCTTCATGAATAATTGAATCCAGCTGGGTAACAATAGCCTCGTTTATTAAATCAACACCTTTAATCTGAACTCCGGCAGCTTTTTTAGGAGAAGCGATCATCCCGTTTACTATGGTTCGGGTTGTAGCACCACGAACACCCTCCCAGGTTCGAATGGTTGCTGCCTTTTCTTCACCATTCTTAATAGAAAACTGTACATCATAATCCTTTTTAAACTCCGGATTATGGATTTGAATATTACTGATATCCTTATCAATAATATCGGCCATATAACCTACGAGAAAGCCATTCATAAATCCGGTACCAAAGAGCATTGCCCAGACACCCACTATGATGGAGCCCATTACCACAAGGCTTCGGCCTTTACTTCTCCAAACGTTTTTCCATGCAATTTTTAACAGCATATTAGTTCTATTTAATATTATACTATCCCTCTCGAATAGCTTCCACAGGTTTTGTTTTGTGAATAACTATCAATGGGTAAAAACTCAAAATAAATGCGATAATGAAAATAGCCTCTGCCTGAGATGTAAACACAAGTGACTTGGCTGAGAATCTCATTATCATTTCCATTCCATACATATCGGCCATTTCTTCGTAAAATGTTCCAGACAACTCAATGGGATTATAGTAGATATAGGTAATTATAGCTGCACTAATAGCTAATCCTAATATCACACCAAGTGATGACAGCATTAATATTTCTATAAATGTTATAGCTTGTAAAAGGAATCGTCTCATTCCGATTGCCAGCATTATTCCATATTCCAGCATTCGTTCAGCCGTCATCATCAGAAAAGTGCCAAACATTCCAAACCCGATTACGGCATACAGAATAAATATCATAATTGCTGCACTTTCATACTTCATTTCTACCATCTGTACTAATTCGGGCGACATGGTTTGCCAATCGATTATTCGTTTATCTCCGCTATTAATCAATTCAGAAGACTCTTTTTCGAACTGTGGCATAGCCATATAATCTGATAACAGCACTACAATACTTGTCGACCTTTGATCCATATCATAAAACCATTGTGCCTGTTTTAATGGCATAACTACTAATTGTTTATTCTGAATAGGATTTGGGAACTTAATAATACCTTTGATTTTATATAGCCCTGCCGCATTCACTCCATGGTAACCCTGGCTTATTAATACCAATGTATCATTTACTCCAATTTTAAGATACTCAGCTAATCCCTGGCCAATAACAACACCTTTACTATCTGATCCTATCATCTTACCTTCAACAAGTTTTTTTGACAGGTTCAGGATTTTATCTTCACGCTCCGGTTCAATACCCATTACCATAGTAGCTTTTGTATTTGTACCAAATGAGGCTAAAGCAAATGATTCTATACGTGGTGAAATTGCCTCAACATTATTTGCAGCATCTAAGTTTACAATCAAGTCTTCAGTATATGAGATGGAATTGTCTAGCGATTTAAACTCCCAGAAATCTGGATGTTGAATTTGAAAATGGCCTGTGTGAAATTTAACAG
>JBDLIU010000258.1:0-6296 GCA_039714715.1 Bacteroidota bacterium | reverse complement strand
ATCTGGTAACTGTTAATATTGGGCGCTTCTGCTGCTTCCTGAACATTCATGCCAAACTCAACCATATTAAGGAAGAATTGCAGGAGATTCTGATCCTGGCTATCTCCTCCCTGCACAGCGAATGACAGGAAAGGCTTACCATCTTTAAGTGCAATTGTAGGCGTGAGGGTAGCACGTGGTCTTTTGCCGGGCTCAATCACATTATATGGGTTTTCTTCAGGATATAAAACAAAACTCTGTGCACGTTGGCTTAGTCCTACACCCGTGTTACCGGCAATTACGGCAGGCACCCAGCCTCCACTGGGAGTAACCGAAACTACCCAGCCTTCTTCATCAACTGCCTGGATAGACGTTGTTCCATAGTAGTGATCTGAATTGGGAAAATTTTCAAAATCGAAATTAGGTGATATACTGCCGCTGCGAGGGTGTTCCGGGTTGAAACTATCTTCTATGCTTCCAGTTTCTTCGCCAAAAGTTTTCTTAGTACTCCAGTTCTTTAGATACTCCATAAAAGGGTTTTCTTCTCCCTGGAACGGATAGGGGTCACCGGGTTTTACATCAGGATCATTTTCTTCCCAATTAATTTCTTTAAGCCTGCTCTTTGCATATTCCTTTGATAATAATCCTTTCATGGGTTCTGCAGGATCAAAATAGGGATCTCCATAATAAAAATCACGATCGGCAAAGGCCTTGTTCATTACCTGGTAGAGCGTATGTATGTATTTGGTTGAGTTATATCCCATAGATTTAACATCCAGTTGTTCCAGCATATTAAGCGCCTGGAGCATCACCGGGCTTTGTACCCAGGAGGTTAACTTATACACCTCAATATCTTTGTAGGTAGTCATTTCCGGCTCTTCAACATACACTTTCCAGTTGGCCAGGTCTTTCATTGTGAGCAGTCCTCCCTGCTCTTTTGAGCCTCGAACAATCTCTTTAGCAATATCTCCCTTATAAAATCTTTCATAAGCAGCATAAATAGCCTCTTTTCTCGACTTGCCTTTCTTTAGTGCTTTTTGCTCTGCTTCTACCAGTTTGGTAAGTGTGCTCAACAAATCTTCCTGCACAAAAATTTCACCTGCATAGGGTGCTTCGCGATCGTCATTACCCAGATTAGTAAGAAACACCTTTTTTGAATAAGGCCATTCTTTAATACGATCTTTACCTCCTTCAATTCTCCTGGCTGTTTGTTCTTCTATCGGATACCCTGCCGCCATTTCCATGGCAGGTTTCAGTACCTGCTCAAGGCTCATGGTGCCATATTCTGCCAACATGGTCATAAGGCCTCCCGGGGTTCCGGGTACTACAGCTGCCTGCGGACCGTATTGAGGAGGATACTTGAGGCCTTGTTCTATAAAGAACTCAGGAGTGGCACCTGTTGGAGCGGTACCTAATGCATTGATACCAATGACCTTTTTGGTATTTGGATTATAAATCAAAGCTTGGGTTTCTCCACCCCATGAAAGTACATCCCACATGGTTGATGTGGCTGCCAGCATAGAACAGGCAGCATCAACGGCATTACCACCCTGATTGAAAATAGTGGCCCCGGCTGTAGCACCAAGAGGTTTTCCAGTAATGGCAAGCCAATGCCTGGCATGGAGTACAGGTTTTTGAGTTGGCTGAGCTTGCCCCTGATAAGCAAGTGTTAAAACAAGAGAAAGGAGAGCTATTCGAATTTTCATAGTAATATTTTTTAATGAAAATACCGACTTTCTGAAGTTCTTACAACAAGAATTTTACAAATGGGGATTGCATTTTGTCAATCAAAGACAAATCATAATGCTAATAACAATTCTTCTGTTTGCAACTTGGCCATTATTTGCTTAAATTATCATAGAATAATTAACCTTAATAAATTGGCTATGAAGGAACTAATTCGTTTCGAAATAAACAAGAAGCCCGTTGAGTTACATGTTGATGAAGATGACTCGTTACTTTGGGCTATTAGATCGAGCCTGAACCTCACCGGTACCAAATATGGTTGCGGAATGGGCCACTGCGGCTCGTGCACTGTTTTGATTAACAACAAGGCAGAACGATCGTGCATGTTAACAGCAGATTTTGCTGATGGTAAAAAAATAACCACTATAGAAGGGTTAGCCACCAATGGTGAGCTACATCCTATCCAAAAAGCATTTATTAAACATGATGCTTTGCAGTGTGGATACTGTACATCCGGTATGATTATAAATGCCTACGGACTATTACACAAGAATCCAGAGCCAACCAGTAAGGAAATAATTGAAGGTATGGAAGAAAACCTGTGTCGTTGTGGCACTTATGGTAGAGTTATAGATGCAATTCAGACAGCAGCTAAAGAAATGAAATGAGGGATCAAGCTATGAAAACAAAAGATACAATAATTGATATAGATGAAAGGAATATACCTTCAGGATTAAGTAGAAGAAGCTTTCTAAAAAGGCTTGGAGGAGGTTTGGTAATAGCAGTTTCTGTTAGTGATTTCTCATTGCTAAAAGCAGAGACATTGCAGTCAGCACCATCTGACTTTAACGCATATTTAAGAATTGCAGAAGATGGAACAGTATCATGTCTTACTGGAAAGATTGAAATGGGGCAGGGAGTCATTACATCACTGGCACAAATGATGGCCGAAGAGCTTGATGTTACTGTCAAGGACATCAAGATGGTAATGGGAGATACAGACCTGTGTCCTTATGATCGCGGAACATGGGGTTCTCTTACCACCAGGGTATTTGGCCCTGCGATGAGACAGGCAGCTGCAGAAGCACGTGCTGTTCTTCTTGAGATGGGAGCGGAGTCACTGAATATGTCTGTGGATGAGTTAACAATTGAGAATGGTAATATCTTCAGTAAAAAGAATAAAAAGAAATTTGTAACCTATGCTGAACTAACAAAAGGGAAGAAGATTGTTAAATCACTAAAAGGTGATGCAAAGGTTAAAAAACCTTCAGAATTCAAGATAATTGGAAAGTCTTATAGTCGTGAAGATAGTAAGCTTAAGGTTACAGGAGAAGCTAAATTTTCCGGTGATGTCAGGGTAGATGGATTACACTATGCACGTATTTTGAGGCCTCGCTCTCATGATGCCAAGTTAGTGAGCATTGATACATCGCCAGTTAAAAATATAGAAGGGTTGATTGTAGTTGAAGAGGAGGACCTGGTGGCAGTTTTACATGAGTTGCCGGATGTGGCTGACAGGGCCGTTTATAAGATAAAGACGAAGTATGAAACACCTGATAGTGATCTGAATGAGAAGACCATTTTTAGTTTCCTGGTTGAGAAGGGCACAAATGAAAGAAATGTAGAGAAAGCAGGTGATATTGCCAGGGGAAGAGATGATGCAGATCAAATTGTAGAATCGGAATTTTACGATGGCTATGTGGCGCATGCGCCTATTGAACCACACACGGCTACGGCCATGATGGCAGGAGGAAGAATGAAGATTTGGGCATCTACTCAAAATCCCTTTGGAGTGAAATCACAGGTAGCAAGAACGCTTTCCATGAACGAAGATGATGTGCTGGTTCAGCAAATATTCGTAGGGGGAGGGTTTGGCGGCAAGGCAGCCAACAGGCAGGCAATAGAAGCCGCTCGTTTAGCTAAGATTACAGGCAAACCAGTTCAGGTAGCCTGGACAAGAAGGGATGAGTTTTTCCATGACACATACCGCCCTGCAGCTGTTGTTAAAATTGACTCAGGTATCAATAAGGAGGGAAGGATCACTTTCTGGGATTATAATGTATATTTTGCCGGGTCACGAGGTGCGGAGCATAATTATGATATTCCTCATCACCGAACCACCTCAATTAATGGAGGTAGAGGTGCCAGGGTGCATCCTTTTGCTACCGGTGCATGGCGAGCTCCGGGTAACAATACCAATGTCTTTGCCCGTGAATCTCAGATAGAGATAATGGCTCAGAAAGCCGGAATGGATGCACTTGAATTCAGGCTGAAGAACATGAAGCATGAAAAACTGAGAGGGTGCTTGAAGGCAGCTGCCGATAAATTTGGATGGACACCAGCCAAACCCGGTAGCGGAAGAGGCTATGGTATTGCCTGTGGTTTCGATGCCGGCACCTATGTGGCTCAAATGGCTGAAGTTAAAGTGGATAAGAAAACTGGTGAAGTAAAGGTTGTGCGGGTTGTCTGTGCACAGGATATGGGTTTGGTGGTGAATCCACTTGGAGCCACCTTACAGGTAGAAGGATGTGTTATTATGGGATTGGGATATGCCCTAACAGAAGATATCCAGTTTACTGGCGGCAAGATTCACAACAATAATTTTGATGATTACGAGATTCCGAAATTCTCATGGACGCCTAAAATTGAAACAGTATTGATTGATGCACAGGATCAACCGCCACAGGGAGGAGGAGAACCAGCTGTAATACTAGTTGGAGGAGTTCTGGCTAATGCAATTTATGATGCCTGTGGAGCCCGGGTGATGCAAATGCCTATGACACCAGAGAGGATATTGGCAACGATGCCATAAGACTGAATAAGATTAAAGGGAAGATAAAAGGTTTATAAATCGTTGTTCTTTCCTTAAAATATCCAGGTTACTGTCGTGCTCATACCAGCCTTTCTGGGTAAGGCCGGTTGCTACAGCTTGTTCAAGGCAGTTTAGGGCCTCTTCTTTTTTTGAACAAAGGGAATAAATACAACCTGCATTGTAAAGAAGCATTGGGTCATTTGGATCAAGTGTGAGTGCACGTTGTAGCCATTCCAGACCTTTTTCTTGCTCATCTATTGCTACTAAGCCATTAGCTCCCATATAAAGTGCCCTCGTATTACCCGGGTTCAGCTGCAATACTTCTTCAGCAATACGAATACCTCTTACTCTGGTATCAGTTGCTTTCTCTGGCATGCCAAGAGAATCATAGCATTGACCATTTAGTAATAGCGATTGGTAATCATCCTGCCGGATTCGACTGGCTGCCTCAAATAATTCTGCAGCCTTAAGATAGTCACCACAGCTGAATATCATTCGTGCATATTGATATTGGGCCTCAAAAAGCATGGGATTTAATTCTATGGCCTTCTCAAATGCTTCTTCTGATTCATCAAAGTTGCCTTTTAAGGAGAGTGCTACACCGTACGAGGCATGAGCTTCAGCCAGGTCAGGATTAATCTCAATGGCTTTATTACTATTGAATATGGCCTTGTTGAGATTTTCATTATTCGGATTACTGTACATAAATAAATATGAATAACAATCAGCTAAACCACAATAGGCGTGCGCATAATTCTTATCATGCTGTAAGGCCTGTCCAAACATTTGTAATGCAAACTCGATGCTTTGCTGGCTATACTGGTAATAGAATTTCTTACCCATTAAATATTTCTCGTAAGCCTCGAAATTTTGTGTTTGTGCTGTCTGAATATCATCTTTTACGGTGTCATCACTTGTTCCTAAAAGTGACGATGTTATTTGGGTTGTAATCTTGTCTTGAATTGCCAGTAGTTCGTCCTGATCACCCTCATAGGTAAGAATCCACATATTGGCCCCGGATTTCGCATCAACAAGCTCTGCCGTAATGGTAATATTGCTATTTTCCTTTCTTACAGTGCCTTCCAGGATAGCTTTGGCATTTAATTTTTCCCCGAGCTCCTTGATATCGTATTTCTTGTTTATACCAAATGTGGTGGCCCTGGCCAGTACACGTACTTCAGGGTTTTTCGACAACGAGCTTATGATTTCTTCTGCAATACCCAGACCAAGATACTCTTCAGCCGACTGGTCATCAATATTATGGAATGGCAATACTGCAACAGATGGCGATGCTGAGACTGTTCTAGGTAAAGGGAATGTAATTTTCTGGCCCGGAACCCTTACCTGCAGGAGTGTTACACTCTTATCAAAATCGCGAAGGAGAAATTCTCCGATTCTTGAAATCTCAAAATGCTCAATCCGCTGCTTTCTTATCTGATTAGCCAGTGGCTGGCTTAACAGGATTTGTCCACCATGAGCAGCACTTCTAATTCGTGAAGTTTTATGTACTTCTATACCAGTGAATGTAGAACCGTAGGGCAGGGCCTGGCCCCAGTGTAAACCAATTCGTATGGTAACTTCTTCTTTGGAGGGCCAGCGGTAATGGCTGATGGCCTGTTGGATGGCAATAGCAGCATGGATGGCATCTTTGGCCTCATCAAATGCCATAAAAAAACCATCTCCTATTAACTCTATGACTTTATTCTTCTGAACCTGGTTTAAGGATCGTATTAAGTTATTATGCTTGGATAGCACTTCTGTGTATTGTTCACCAAGACGAGATGCCAGACGAGTAGATCCAGCTATTCCAGTATAAAGG
>JBDLIU010000257.1:0-6346 GCA_039714715.1 Bacteroidota bacterium | reverse complement strand
TAACAGCGCCAGTCGTTGTTGCTCAAAAAGACAGCATCACAGACAGTCAGAGCAATGTCTACAAAACCGTTCAGATCGGAACCCAGTGGTGGATGGCTGTAGCACAGAAATCGCGACAAGAGCATATTGAGAGTTTTAAAAATCCACCCGCCGATTGCTGGCCACACACACGTTGGTGGTGGCCCGGAAACGCTCAAACCAAAGAGAATATCACATATGAACTTGAACAGATGAGTTCTCACGGTATTAGAGGAGTTGAGCAGATCAGCATGCAGCCGGTTTATGAAAAAG
Source organism: Bacteroidota bacterium (assembly GCA_039714715.1). Taxonomy (GTDB): domain Bacteria; phylum Bacteroidota; class Bacteroidia; order Cytophagales; family Cyclobacteriaceae; genus S012-113. The sequence continues at coordinate 6,055 of JBDLIU010000257.1, read as the reverse complement.
GCAATATCAAATACCTGTCGGACGGATATTTTGAGTTGGTTAAACATACAGTAAAAGAGGCAAAACGGCTGCGAATGAAAGTGTCGTTTAACTTCGGCGGTCCCGGATGGGTAATGGGGTATCCGGGAATTGAGGATGAGGATAAATCGCGCGACATGGTTCCTACTTTTACCAATGTAACAGGCCCCCGGAAATTTGAACAGAGGCTTCCCCTTGATTTGATAAAAAAGACCAACTCATGGGAAACCAAACAGACGAAGTTAGAGGGAGATGAAAAACTTCTGGCCGTTGTAGCGGGAAAAGTAAGCAATGGAATTATTGAGGTAAACTCACTTATAAATCTTAGTGATAAAGTTCAGAATAAAGCGCTTAACTGGAGTGTTCCTGAAGGTAACTGGATGATAATGAGTTTTTGGTTGGTGGTGCATAGAGACGATTATGCCGTTAACCATTTCAGTAAAACATCAATGGAGAAATTTATCTCCTATCTGGGTGGAAAATTCAAAGCCGCAGTTGGCGACGAATTTGGCAAAACTGTTGAATCGTTCTTTAGTGACAGCTTTGAACTTCCATACTACTCAAAAGGGATCAAATGGTCGGATGGACTGTTTGAAAAATTTGAACAGGAGAAAGGATATGATCTCATAAAATACCTGCCTGCAATCTGGTGGGAAGCAGACAGTATTTCTCCGAAAATCAGATACGATGTCAACAGTTTTCTGGCAAAGTCGGGATTGGAGACTTTCTTTAATCCTTTTGTATCGTGGTGCGACGAGAACAATGTAAAATCCCGGGTTCAGACCTATGGTTTTGAAACCGACAACCTTGAAGCCGCAGGAAAAGTAGATATTCCCGAGATGGAAATTACACCTGGTGAAAAAGACCGTCACCCATGGTTCGACACCCGTATAGGACCTAAGAAATATGTGGCTTCAGGTGCTCATATCTATGGTAAAGACATTGTCTCGGTTGAAGCTTTTACCTTTTTGCACATGGAGAGATACCGTGCAACTTTAGAGGAGATAAAAATAGCAACCGATGGATATTTAAGGAGCGGTGCAAACAAATTTTATTATCATGGCTATAGCACTTCTCAGGAGGGTGATTTAGCACCATCACGCAGAACACCCTGGGCAATTCAAGCAAACCCGACAAATGTATGGTGGAAATATTATCCCCTGCTTAATGAGTATGTGGCCCGGTGTTCTTATGTTTTGCGGCAAGGTGATTTTGCCCCCGATATTGCCATCTATTCCCCGCTGGCAAATCAATGGTCTAAAGATGCATTGAATGTACGCCGGTGGACACGCGATTTTGACTGGGGAGAACTGGGGAATATATTAATATCCAATGGTTATGATTTTGATTTGCTTAACGATGATGCAATTCAAAACATAGCAGAATTTAAAGATGGAGAGATCAGGATCAGAAATATGCAGTATAAAATCCTGCTTATTCCAAATATTGAGACATTACCACTGAAATCCCTGCAAAGGATAGAACAATATGTGAAAAATGGTGGTACTGTGATAGCACTCGACAGACTTCCTGAATACTCCGCCGGTTTTACAGGAGCTGCAAAAAAAGACAAAAAAGTTAAGGAGATAGTTTCAGGCATGTTTGCCGGATTAAATGGCAAAAACATCAATGCCAACAGCGTAGGGAAAGGGCATGTGCACTATTTAAAAAAGGTAATTCACCGCGAAATCTGGTGGGATCAACGTAGTGCTATTCTCGACCCGTTTCTGAAAATTATTAATTATTATATTCAGCCTGATTTTGGAATCGACTTTGCTTACGAAGGAATAAGAGAGAACGACGGACTGACTTTTCTGCACAGGAAGACAGATCATGCCGATATCTATTTTGTTAGCAACATTCAGGATCATGCAGTTTCAACAGATATTAACTTTCGGGTTCAGGATAAAACAGTATGGAATTGGAATCCCTATCATGGTGACATTACCCAGTTATTTCAATACTCCATATCGGATAAGGGGATCAAGGTCCCGATTGAACTGGCTGCATGGGAATCAACAATATTGGTTTTTGAAAAGGGAGAAGCTGAGGCTTATATAACCAACACCAACTTTAATAGAATAGGGCAAATAGAAGCAGAGACAGTAACTGCCGAAGCAAAGCAAAATGGCGCCTATTTTCTTAGCGTGGTTAATGGAGATAAGCAAAGATTTATTGAGAAAACAGTAGATAATGTTCCATCGCCATATGTAATAAATGGTAAATGGATGCTAACCCTGGAAAGTGATTATTTTAAGAGGTATGAGAAAGTGACTGACTATCTCTATTCATGGACAGATGATAAAGAGAGTAAACATTTCAGCGGTACAGGAGTGTACAATATCTCTTTTGATCTTCCGAAAGAATATATGGACAGGGATCTAAGACTGGAGCTTGATCTTGGTAAAATTGGTAATATTGGAGAGGTTCATATTAACGGAGAAAATGCCGGTGTAATTTGGATGAAGGGACAAAAATGCGATATCACTGATTTTGTACGTAAAGGAGAGAACCAACTGATAGTTATGGTTACAAATACAAATATTAACAGGGTATCGGCATTTTCAGAGATTACAGCTATGCCTGAGGATATGCTTAACAAGTACGGGAAAGATCACCCTGATAACAGATACCCCCGGGAGTTCGGATTCGAACCATTACCCCCGTCGGGTTTGATGGGGCCGGTTAAGATTATCCCTGTTAAAACAGTAAATATTGAATTATAATATATGCAAGCAAAGATGAACCTAATCAAGACAAGTTTAATAGCATTCATTGCAATGGCAATTGTTTCGTGTAGCCAGAGTGAACTACCCGTTTACAAAAACGCCGATAAAAGCATAACTGAACGCGTTAATGATCTGTTAAAACGAATGACCCTCGAAGAGAAGGTTGATTTGGTTGGTGGCAATGGCATGAAAACCATGGCAAACAGAAGGCTTGGAATACCCGAAATGGTTATGACCGATGGTCCCCTGGGGCCCAATACCAAAAAACACTCTACCAACTATTCGGCAATGATAAACCTGGCTGCCACCTTTAATACTGATCTAATGTATAGCGTAGCCGAACAGATAGGTGCTGAGACACGGATTTATGGTCGCAATATGCTACTGGGACCAAACATAAATGTTGCACGGGCACCTCATGGAGGACGTGTTTTCGAAGGTTTTGGCGAAGACCCGTACCTTATTTCAGAAATGGCAGTGCCATATATAAAAGGTGTTCAAAGTAAGCGTGTTATTACCTGTACCAAACATTTTGTTGCAAACAATCAGGAGTGGAACAGGTTTGATGTAAGCGCCGAAATAGATGAGCGTGCACTGCGCGAGATCTATTTTCCTGCCTTTAAAACTGCTGTTCAAAATGCGGATACCTGGACAATAATGGCAGCATATAACAGGTTTCGAGAAACTTATGCCTGCGAAAACAGTTACCTTCTTCAGGATGTGTTGAAAGATGAGTGGGGCTTTACAGGGGTAACTGTTTCCGATTGGGGAGGAGCTCGTTCAACTGTTCCAATGGCAAATTCGGGATTGGATCTGGAGATGCCTTTTGGTAAATACTACGGTGAAAAATTACTGAAAGCTGTAAAAGAGAAGGAGGTAAGCGAAGATATTATCGATGATAAGGCAAGGCGCATTTTAACTGTAATGTTCAAAGCCGGATTGTTTGACGAATCTATCGATACATACGGAGGGCATTCGGACGATGCCGGGCGCAGAAGGCTTGCGAAAAAAGTGGCCGACCAGAGTATTGTATTGTTAAAAAACAGCAATAATTACCTCCCCCTTAAAACCGATGGTATAAAAACCATCGCAGTGATAGGTCCTAATGGAGGAGAGGCGATCATGACCGGTGGAGGAAGCGGTAAACTGATGGGAAATTATGAGATATCGCCTTATGAGGCAATCTCAAACAAAGTCGGTGATCAAGTTGAAGTGAAATTTGCAAGAGGAATTCCGGCGCGCTCATTAGACATGCCCATAGCCGGTCCTGAATTTTATTTAACAAAAGAGGGAGAACCGGGAATATATGCCGAGTATTTTAATAACAAAGAGGTAGAGGGAGAGCCCGTTTTAACACGTATCGAGAAAGCAATCGACTTTAACTGGGGTTGGGGAACTGACAGAAACGATGGATCGCCCGGATCGCCCGAACCCGGTATTATTCGCATAAACAAATGGTCGGCTCGATGGACAGGTAAATTCAGATCGCCGGGCGATGGTTGGTACGAAATAGGTCTGCGTTCAGACAACGGAGTACGTATGTACCTCGATCAGGAAAAAATTCTTGATGCCTGGATTGACGGAAAATCAGGAAAGTTTAAGGTTGCTCGTTACAAATTTGAAAAAGAGAGATGGTACGATCTTAAAGTTGACTTTTATGAAAATATAGGTAGTTGTCGTTGCAGACTTGGATTTACACCTTATAACCCGGGTACAATGACCAACGATGCCGTAAAACTTGCTGCCAAATCAGATGTTGTGATACTCTCTATGGGATTAGACAAGGAGATGGAGGGTGAAGGAGTTGACAGGAAATCACTTCATTTGGATGAGGATCAACTGAAGCTAATCCAGGAGGTATTAAAAGTAAACAAGAACGTTGTAATGGTGCTCAACGGTGCTACACCAATTATCATGAGCGATTGGATAGATAAAGTACCTGTTGTAATAGATGCTTTATACCCGGGGCAGGAAGGTGCAAATGCCCTGGCCGATATTATTTTTGGAGATGTTAATCCATCGGGAAAACTGCCACTTACATTCCCTAAGGATGAAAATAAGACTCCTGTTGCTCAAACATATCCGGGAACAAAAGAATTAGCAGATTATAGCGAGGGAATTTTTGTGGGTTATCGCTGGTACGACAAAGAAAACGTCGAACCCCTGTTCCCTTTCGGACACGGACTTTCATACACCACTTTTGGATATTCAGATTTAAAATTGTCATCAACAGAGATAGATAAAAACGATACCCTTAAAGTTACTCTAACTGTTAAGAATAGAGGGACATTTGATGGTGATGAAATTGTTCAGCTATATGTAACAGACAAGGAAGCAAGTGTTGAACGTGAAGTAAAATCCCTCAAAGGGTTTGAGCGTGTTAGCTTAAAAGCCGGTGAAAGCAAAACTATTATATTCAAAATTGCTAAAGATGCACTATCGTTTTACGATGTTAAAACAAAAAGCTGGTTAGCAGAACCGGGCGATTTTGAAATATTGATCGGAGCATCATCAGGAGATATCAGATTAAAACAAACTTTTAACTTAAAGTAAGTTACTATCACAATTAAATATTCTTTCAATGAAAACATTAAGTTTTATTTCAGTACTAATTGTATTTGCAAGCATTTTAAGCAGTTGTACACAAACAAATAGTAATTCCAATTCAACCATTGATGAAAGAGTAGAGGATTTGATGAATCAAATGACATGGGAAGAAAAAGTTACAATTCTGTCGCGATCTGATGATTTAAAAGTGCCCGGAGTTGAACGCTTAGGCATTCCTGAGATTAGATTTGTCAACGGCCCACACGGACTTCACAACGATACAGCAACTTGCTTTCCGGCTGCAGTTGCAATGGCTGCATCATTCGACAAGCAGTTGCTAAAAGATGTGGGTAGGGTAATTGGTGAAGAAGCCCTGGCAACAAAAAGCCACGTATTGGTAGCTCCAACAGTTAATCTGCACCGCATTCCTATTGCCGGTCGTAACTTCGAAAGTTATTCAGAAGATCCTTATCTGTCAGCCCGAATGGGAGTGAATTTTATTGACGGCGTTCAAAGTAAAAAAGTTGGAACATCGTTAAAGCACTACGCATTAAACAATCAGGAGTGGGAACGCTATTCGGTTAATGTAAAAATTGATGAGCGTACAATGCACGAAATATACCTGCCTGCTTTTAAAGCTGCAGTATTAGAATCTGATCCATATACAATCATGAGTTCGTATAATAGAATTAATGATACTTACGGTTCTCAGCATACGTACTTATTGAAAGAAATTTTAAGAGAAAAGTGGGGCTACGACG
>JBDLIU010000256.1:0-6384 GCA_039714715.1 Bacteroidota bacterium | reverse complement strand
GATAGTGGTTACCGAGTGCGGTTCCAGCATTATTACATCATCATTAACATGGAATGTATAGCCACTTTTATTGTAGAGAATAAACTCAGCATCTGAATCGTTAACAAGTTCAACCTTCAGAACTTCTGTTTTGCCTATATAAGTGGCATTTGGTTTAATTGTTACCGATGAGGTGATGAGCGGTTTAAGCATTTCTTCTCTGCCAATTAATGTGTTATTATGCCAAACGGCAGTACGTCTTGCAAAAAGTGCTTCCTTAACAGATGCTTCTGTACGCTCTTTGGCAAAAATTAGTGTCACAGGCCGATGACCGCCTTCAGGAACTTCGAACTTCCAGTCAATAAGCCCATGAATATCGGAAGTGCCCATAATGGTTAGGTTATTATCAAGGGCTATTTGAAGGGCTTCTTCAGAATAGGTGGTCTCATTAACCACTTCAATGCCATTCAGGTGGCCTATTTTTATCAGCTTCTTATGCATTTTGTCGAGGCGTGCAATACCATCTGAAGCCTGGGGAGTCCAGTTTGGGTGGTTCCAGAATACGAATGCTCCCTGGTTATGTGCTTCTTGAAAGACATCTTCGGGATCATCTAGCAGTAGTTTGTTAGCATCGGTTATAAAAATGGCATTGGCATGGCCGGGAGGCATGCTTCTTGTAATTTCTGATCCGTTTACCACAATCAGATTGCTATTCTTTGCTGAATTGGTTGCCACTTCAAAAGAACGATTCCTATCGGGATGTGGAATATCTGCCTTATGTGGTTGATATTCGAGGTGATCAGTCATTGATACTACATCGAGGCCATCACGAATCGCTTCCTCCACCCGAATGTCAGGCCAAACGCTGCCATCAGAAAATACAGTATGTTGGTGTAGATCAGCTTTTAGAGTGAAATAACCTGGAATATCCGGAAAGTCGATAGCTCGTTCGGGCAAATGCGTGTGAAGCGTTTGTGCCTGCAGGTTTATAAATAAAATGGAGGCAAGAAAAGTGAGAAGCAATTTCATGATATCAATCTTTCTAAATGGTTAAAGGTGTGAATTTAATCAGATTTCACAAGTAATTCAGTATGGATATGTTACTACATTAATAAAACAGTTTTATTATTAGACTATTCCAATAATCTAATCCCGATGGGATTAATTTGCTGTTAATATTTACGATAAGACAAATGGGTGATATTGTCTTTCACATATTTAATAAATGATTTGACAGGGAATACTATGGCAAGAACACCCACAGGGATTACTATGATAAATATCATAACCAACTGTAACCAAAATGTAAGAGATTCTGTTGCCAGTGAAACGCCCAGGATGTCACCACACAACGGTGAAATAAGTTCTGCCACTACCATTCCGGAGATAACCATAAACGAAGTTAATATGGTAGATTCTAAAAGGATTTGAAGCATTATCTGAATGTCGCGGGCACCCAACAGCTTTCTCAGGTAAAATTCTTTTGCACGTTTTCTAAGCTGGAGTGTTATATAATTGGCGTAGGCCACACTAACAATAAGCAGGATAACCAGTATTACAATAAGCGACAATACATTCTGACTGATAAGAAACCCTTTGATAAGCAGGACAACCAGCGCAATGATAGCCACAAGCCCAAGTAAAGTAACCAATGAAAGGCCACTCCAGGACTTGTATTTTCTTATCATCAATATGATATAGTTGTACCACACATAAATAACAATCCAATTAATGTACCAAGGTTGAATTTTACAGGAATAGACGTTTTAAAGTAATAGAATGGACTAAAATCGGTCAGGTACTGACGATTTATGTGCATAATCGTACATAAATGTGTCACTCCTATGGAGTTCTATAATTTTCATTAATAATATCCAACAAAAATTTGACAACTACGTTGGCATTTTTGATTAGGCAATCAGGTAAGCTCCAGAGGAGCTGTATCTTTGTAGAAACATTGAAATAACAAGTGTAGCTCCGTAGGAGTGAAATCTCTTAGCACCTATTAAGTTTGATCAGAATGAAGCCATTTGGGAATAGATATTGGCTCGTAGGCAAAGAGCTTTTCAATTAATTTCTCAGGATCATCATCATCCAATACCATTCTTCTATTTTCAGGTTTAAGAAATCCTTCTTCTACCATCCTGTCAAACTGAGCTAACAACAGATCGTAAAAACCATTTATGTTATACAGACCAATAGGCTTTTTTATCAAACCAAGCTGCCCCCAGGTGAGCATTTCGGTCACCTCTTCGAGGGTACCATAACCACCCGGCATAGCTATAAAGGCATCGGATAATTCGCTGATCATTTGCTTGCGTTCATGCATTGAGTTAACAAGGATTAACTTATCAATATCGAGATTACCAACTTCCTTTTTGTTTAAGAAGCGCGGCAAAATGCCGGTAACTTTTCCCCCGGCCTGTAATACGGTATTGGCAATTACACCCATTAGACCTATATTGCCACCCCCATAAACCAGGTTAAGATCCTGGCGGTGTAACTCTGTTCCGAGTGCTTTTGCTTTGTCGAGGTACACCTTGTTTTTACCAAGGCTTGAGCCACAGTAAACAGAGACGGTCTTAATTTTTGTCATAGAGGTAGGCTTTTTTAAGTATCATTATCCTTCGGTAGGACTGATCGATTCTGGTTTTCGTTATTTTTCCTTCATTAATCAATTCTTTAATGAGGCTATGGATATCATTAACGTTTATTCCTTTTTTATTGGTTAGATCAATGGAAAGGGTAAGTACATCCAACCCGGCATTGATTCCAAGTTCAATGGCTTTCTTTATATGATAATGTTTGGAAACAGCCCGCATTTGCATATCGTCACTAAAGGTCACCCCATTAAATTGCAGCGAATCCTTTAATAAACCATTTATGGTTTTTTTCGATAACGTACTGGGAAGTCGATCAGAATCCAGGTTGGCATTAACAATGTGTGCCACCATAACGGCTTGCAGGTTACCATTTTTAATGAGATTACGGTAGGGGGCTATTTCATCGTTTTGCCAGGTATTGGTAACATCGGCAACTCCCTTGTGCGTATCGGTAAGAGAGCTACCATGCCCGGGAAAATGTTTGCCGACAGCGATTATTTTTTCTTTGGAGAGTTGCTCAATAAAAATACGGGCATGTTTTGTTACAATCTCAGGTTGTGTGCTGAACGCTCTCCTATGGGCCGCAATGATTGGATTTTCAGGATTGATATTTAGATCTAATACAGGGGCAAAATTTAAGTTAAACCCAAGTGCTTTTAGTGTTTTCGCCATGGATTGTGCATAATACTTTGTGCTGTCCGAATTGTCTAACTTACCAAGATAAGCTGCCGTAACTGATTTAGGGAAACCGTATTTAGGTTTAAGCCTGTTTACAACTCCGCCTTCCTGGTCAATAGACATGAATAAGGGTATCGGAGCAATCTTCTGCAATCCTGAAATGAGGTTTTTAAGTTTATCGGCAGAGGCTGTTTTAGAAATATTGCTTTCAAAAAGAATGATCCCGCCAACTCTTCCGTTTTTAATTTCATTTACAACAGGATCGTCAGACTTAAAATCTATACCCCTATAACCAATCAGGATCATCTGACCAATCTTGATATCAATGCTATCGGGCAAGGTTTCTTTGGCGTTCGGCTGACCTAATAATTGATGCCAATGACCGCCAATTAATAAAAATATAATAAATAGAAAGGCTCTAGTACTTTTCATAAATTTCACGAAGAACGCGTTCCATTTCTTCTTTCACAAAAGATGAGCCAGTTTGATAATGGTTATTCATATAGCCAAATAATAGCATTCTCCCTGATTTGGCAATCAACATTCCGCTAAGAACATGATTATGCCGAAGGGTTCCTGTTTTACCATAAATATAGGGAGGATCAGCTGCATACCATTTTTCAATAGTTCCTGCCTTTCCACCAATAGCCACAATTTCCATTAACCTTTCCTTGCCATAAACCTGCATAAGCTCCTGCCATAGGCTGACAAGATTTCTTGGGGTGGTCATGTTATACCGGGAAAGGCCAGAGCCATCGACCCAGATTACAGGATCGGGCATGAATTGATTAAGATGACTTTGGATACTATCGATAGCCATCTTAGTGTTTAGCGTATCTTTTACCACTTCAGCAACCTGAAGCAACAATTGTTCAGCCAGGAAATTATCACTTTCCTGCATCATTACCTTTAAAACAGAATCAAGAGGCATTGAGGTTAATAGCTGGGCTGTATCCGGGCGTGGAAGAGAGGCTACAGAAACACGAACCTTTAAGGTGTCCCGGTAAATTCTTGCCAGGGATTTCTCATCAAATCGAAGAGGCCTATATCTAACACAATCATTGCAATCGCCAATCGTAACCTTAAACTGGTTGGAGCTCTGATCCCGGGAAACAGAGAAACGTTCTCCTTTTTCAATTGTCATCGAATGTTTCAGGAATCGAGGTGATACTTCTAATTTATGAGTTATGGAATCAAGTTCAAATCTGGCCAGGTTACTGTATATGGGAAATGGTGATAATTCTGGTGAATAAGAATAATTAAAATCATCCCAGGCCCAACCAGGCCCAAATATTTCTGAGTCAAAATTATTATATGAAAGCACCAGTTTTTTTGATGATGCCAATCTCGCATAGTTGGTAGTATCTTTTAGAACAGGGTTTAAAAATGTAGGATTTCCTGTAGGCCACAGGTAGGTGGCGGTACTGTCTTCGGTAATATAAAATGCCGGAAGAGGATCGTCCAGGTATAACCCGGAGGCATATAGTGTTAAAATTTTGGTGTTAGATGCCGGTGTGAAATATTTATCTCCCTGGTGATCAACAAGCACTTTATCTTCTGCCGGATCATACAGGTAAAATCCTGAATGAAATTGATTTTCATTAGAGAATGACTGAAGTTGTTTAAGAAAAGGATTACAACCCTGTATGGCTAGCATCAGCAAACCAACGAATATAGTTCTAGACATATTGTTAGATTTTAACTGATGCAAATTTATAGGATAAAATGATCCTGACAAGTGCTTAATCTATTTCCACATATTTATAAGCTCGGCTTGTCATGTATTCTTGGCTAGTGACAGTTAAGACAACTCTAAAAAGACCACTTGATAAATACTCATGAGTAGGATTTGCTTCATTGCTTGTAGTGCCATCACCGAAATACCAATAATATAAAACTGCGTCATCGATATTGGAGACGAAAGAATATGTTGTTGAGTTGACTTTGTTTTCTAATATTCCTGGCTCAGGAACAGGGCCGGTTTCAGGATAGTTTATAATATTAGTAAACCAGTAATCCTGGTAAATATTAACATTTTCTTTAAGAAAAGGATTAGAGGTTAGTATCTGTTTTTCGGTAGTTAGAAATCCATGTTCACTGTTATTACTTCCCTCTCTTACCCCGTTTTGACACATTACACTTTGTAGGATTGGTTGCTCTTCTTCTGAAAGAGGGAGGTCTTGATATTCAACAGGATGCTCCAGGCCAAAAGTATGCCCTATTTCATGGAAAGAGGTTCCCAGATCTACAATGGGCCAAGTTTGTCCAATCAGTGTATGAATGGGCAATATGGCTGCTCCACATTCACCATTGCAAAGTTCATTACCAAAAGCGATGGCATTTGCCGTGACTTGCTGAATCCCCTCAACCCAGATAATGGTTATGGTCCCAGGACTTTCAACTGGCAATCTGTTTGATTTCATCTCATATAGTAACAGGTTCCACCAATCTTCTTCGTAATATGATGAAGAATGATCGGCAAAATAGACATCAATAACACTTTCTTCATCCAACATTTCAAAGGTTATTCCACCTGTTGCAGTCTGATACCACCTTTGAATTTCAATGAAAGCTCTACCAACTCTAATGACATTATCTTCGGAAAAAGATTTGTCGGCCGGAACAACATAATAAGCATGAACCTTATAATCATTACGTGGGGGCTCATCTATAGGTGAAAAAGATGTGCAACCCGTGAGAACTGTTACGGCCAGGATTATGATGAGAATCAGATTACGCATATAAGTATTTACGAAACTTCGCGATATGTGGTTGAGTGATAAATTATTTGTATCAAATTTATGATTTAGTTGCATAAATAATAATTTATATATTCAATAAAATTGACAACTATTCTTCCATTATAAAAACCGGCTAATTGGAAATAAATATTACTACTATAAACTTCATTATTTAATACAGAAAGTTCATGTTATTGTGCTATCAAAAATTACATTTCGAAACTAAGAAATAATAAATTTGTTCAACTATTATTTACATAAAATCTAAAGCATAAAATTCATGAAAAACATGTTACGATTAAGCTTCAGTTTAATGCTGGGCTTGACCTTTATCGGCATTAGTTTTAATGCCAATGCACAAGGTGTTACCACGGCCTCCATTC
>JBDLIU010000255.1:0-6421 GCA_039714715.1 Bacteroidota bacterium | reverse complement strand
GACATAACCTTAAAGCACAATCTGATGTTACTTATATTCAAACCGAGACTCTACCTGATCTATGGATGTTCAGGTTCCAGATAGAAGTGGCATTTTAGGGTAGAACGAGAAAATAACTATTCTTCCCGAAAAAAAGATTATTAAAAAGGATTATCGCATAGTTAATCCTTTTTTTTATTAGCTTGATTTTAACGATATTAGGGAATATCTATTAAAACAGACTCAACCAAAACATAATGAAAAAACTATTAACACTTTCGATTCTAGTCACCACTTTATGGTCGTGTTCACCTTCAGATCCGTATCAGACAAAAACGGCAGAAGAAGATGGCTACACCTACGAATACGTAGAAGCAGACCAGACTAACACACGAATTTACACCCTGGATAATGGCCTTAAAGTTTATTTAAGTCATTATGCTGATGCCCCACGAATTCAAGTCTATACACCAGTAAAAGCAGGAGGTAAGAATGATCCTGCAGAAAATACTGGATTGGCGCACTACCTGGAACATATGATGTTTAAAGGTAATAACAAGTTTGGCACAGTAAACTATGAAGAAGAGGTAGTTATGCTGGACAGCATTGAAGCAATGTTCAACCACTATGCCACTCTTACCGATTCTGATGAACGCAAAGCATATTATGCTAAAATTGATAACTATTCAAATGAAGCAGCTAAATATGCTATCCCGAATGAATATGACAAGATGATGGCTTTAATTGGTGGCAAAGGATTAAATGCATATACCTCAAACGACAGAACTGTATATACCGTTGATATTCCTTCTAACGAATTAGGAAGATTTCTGGAAATTGAAGGATCACGCTTTAGGAAAATTGTAAATCGGTTATTCCATACAGAATTAGAAACTGTCTATGAAGAAAAAAACAGGTCACTAGATAGTGATTTCAGAAAAGTATACGAGGCTTTACTTTCAGGACTATATAAGGAACATCCATATGGTACACAAACAGTGATTGGTACTATAAATCATCTTAAGAATCCATCGATAACAAATATCAAAAAATATTTCAACACCTACTACAGGCCCAACAATGTGGCAATTTGCATGAGTGGCGACCTTGACTATTCTGAAACCATAATACTTATTGAAAAGAATTTTGGAGATTGGGAATCTAATCCTGATTTGCCGGTTTGGAATAAAATAGAAGAAGATCCAATTACTGAACCACGTATAGCAGAAGTATATGGACCAGATGCAGAGTTTTTGCAAATGGGTTTCCGATTTAATGGTACTAATTCAGATGAGTACATTAAGGTTCAATTAACAGATATGATACTTAATAACGCAGAAGCTGGTTTGATAGACCTAAACCTTAAGCAAAAGCAAACTGTACTAAATGCAGGCTCCTATGTCAATAATATGAATGATTATTCTATTCACACTATTTATGGAAATGCAAAGCAAGGTCAATCCCTCGAAGAAGTAAGAGATCTTATTCTTGAACAAATCGATCTGCTAAAAGCAGGTGAATTTGACGATTGGTTATTGGATGCAGTAATAACAGATTTTAAAAAGTCTGCAATGAATAGCCTGGAAAGTAATAGATCGAGAGCCAATAACATGGTAATGGCCTTTACAAACAACATAGAATGGGCAGACTATATTCAGAAGATTGAAAAAATGGAAAAAGTAACCAAGGAAGAGCTGGTTGCCTTTGCCAATGAACATTACAAAGACAACTATGCTATAGTGTACAAGCGTAATGGTGAAGACCCTAATAAACAGCGTGTTGAAAAGCCTCAAATAACAAAAGTACCGTTAAACAGGGATGTTAAATCTGATTTTCATAATGCAGTTACTGAAATGAGTGTTGATAAGATCAAACCCGTTTATATTGACTATAATAATGATATCACAAAGAACGATGTTAACAAGGTAAAGGTAATCTCTAAAGTGAATAACGAAAACGAACTTTTTGACCTGACCTACTTACTTGACCTCGGTAAAAATGCCGATCCTAAATTGGGTGTTGCTGTTCAATATCTTGAATTTATTGGGAACGAAGAATTCAATGCAGAAGAATTAAAGAAAGAGTTTTATAAGATTGGTTGTAGTTTTAGCGTTTATGCTGCTACTGAACGTACTTATGTAACACTGTCTGGACTAGATGAAAACATGGAAAAGGCAACTACCCTGTTTGAATCATTGTTGGCAAATCCAACGCCTGATCAGGAAGCCCTTGATAAATTGGTTGACAGACAATTAAAGGCCAGATCAGATGCCAAGAAAAATAAGGGCAATATTCTCTTTAGTGGTTTACGAAACTATGCGAAATATGGCTCTGATAACCCATTTACCAACGTACTGTCTAATGTGCAACTCCAGGAGTTAAAAGCAGAAGATCTTACTGAAATCATTAAAGGTATCACCAAATTACCACACAGAATTCTATATTACGGTCCTAGAGCAACAGAAGGACTTAATACATTCCTGGGTGAATATCACAAAGTGCCAGCTGAATTTGATCCGGTACCACAACTGAAAGAATTTGTTGAACTGGATATAGACCAACCATTGGTATACTGGACTGATTATGATATGGTTCAATCAGAAATAGTTCTACAAACAAAAGGTATTAAATACGATGCTAATATGACCCCTCAAGTAAGGATGTTTAACGAATACTTTGGTGGCGGTATGAATAGTATTGTGTTTCAGGAAATACGAGAAGCGCAAGGATTAGCTTATTCAGTATTTTCGGCTTATTCACAACCAAGTAAAACCGACAGAGCAGATTACCTCTTTGCATACATTGGTACGCAGGCAGATAAGCAGGCAGAGGCTATGGCAGCTATGATGGATCTGATTAATAATATGCCTGAATCACAAGATGCTTTTGATATTGCCAGGAAAGCAATTCTAAATAAGATCGAAAGTGAAAGAATAACAAAATCCAGCACGATTTGGAACTATGTAAACGCACAGGATAAAGGACTGGATTATGATATTCGCAAGGATACTTATGAACAGGTACAATCGATGACTTTCGATGATTTAAAAACCTTCCACGAAAAGTACATTAAGGATAAAAAATATGTAACTGTATTGATAGGTTCACGTGATAAGATCGACTTTGAAGATCTGGCAAAATATGGTGAGGTTAAGGAACTATCACTTGATGAAATATTCGGTTATGAAGAACAAATATATGTTGATGTAGAAACAGAGACCGAATAATTAAACTAATGCTATGAGTTAAAATATGGTCGTAGGATATCCTACGACCATATTTTTTGAGTTTTATATTACTTGTTATCAAATGATTTATCAGGAAATGCGGGCGATTCGGGAACTGCCCGAGGATCTTCTGCTATTAGTTTCTGCAAATACTCAATAGCTGCATCCAACTGGGCATCAGAACCATTAAATGTAGCATGAGGCTTGTTATCTACTTCTATATCCGGTTCAAATCCATGTCCTTCTATAAGCCATTCTCCATTAGGGCCATAAACTCCCATCATCGGAGCCCTTGCAATGCCACCATCACTTAACCTGTTAGCACCACTAAGCCAAATCTCTCCACCCCAGGTACGCATTCCTATCGCTGTACCCAAACCTAGTTTTTTGAATCCATCTGCAAAAGCCTCACCATCTGAAGCTGTATTCTCATCAACAAGAATTACTATATGACCTCTAAACGCATATTGCATATTCCAATAGGGCTTACCTGATCTTGATCTCCAGTACATCCATGCCTTTCTAAGTAGTTTTTCAAGGATAAAACTTTCAATATTGCCTCCCCTGTTATGCCTTACATCTATAATCAATCCCGGACGATTAAAAACAGGATAGAACTCCCGGTACCATTGATTCAGATCCCTGCTAACCATCGACTGCAAATGAACATATCCTACATCATTGTCTGTCTTCTTTTCTACATCCAGCCTTCTTGAGTATTCCCAATCCCGGTAGCGTAAACTATAAGAACTGCCAATAGGCTTAACTATTACATCTTTTGAGTCAGAACCACGCTTTACAGTTAATCTAACCTGTTTATTAACCTGGTTTCTTATCATTTCTCCTATGCTACTGGCATCAACAGTTGCTTTGCCATTAACGTGTGTAATTACGTCACCGATGCTTATATCAAGATAAGGATCATCCAATGGTGACTTTTCGTGAGGATAATCAGGATCAGCTTTATAGATGTAATCAATTCTAAAACCTTTGTTCTTTGCATCTTTAGAGTATCGTGCACCAAGGTTGGCTACAGCAATATTCTTCTTATCAGATCTTACGTCTCCTCCCCTAACGCTTGTATGCAAAGCAGAAAGTTCTCCTACATACCTGCCTATTAGATCAGAGAGTTCCTCCCTTGTTGTAATCCTGTCAAGCAACGGATAATATTTCTTATACATAGCCGCCCAGTCAACACCATGCATGTTTTTGTCGTAGAAGTAATCTCTTTCCATTCGCCATGCATCCATAAAAATTTGTTTCCAATCCTCTTTTGGTGAGATGGCAAATTTCCAGCCAGCCATGTTAATTTTCTTTTTACTCAAATCATTTACTTTGCCAGTACCAGCATCAATCATATAATAGCTGCTATTTTTTCGTACTAACAATTTCTTGCCATTATCCGAAAGACTAAATCCTCTCACGCTTTCTACCATTTTAGTAAGCTTTGGGTTATCATTAGTAATTTTAATAACACCCAAATGAGTTTTAGCACCTACTCCGGTCTCACTTGTTAATAAATAGAAAGCTTTTTTGTTAACACCCAATCCTCTATAGTTACCTGCTTTAACAGGAACTTCCTCTATCCTTTCCTTAATATCAACTTTATCAATAACAACGCTCACCTCACCGTTTTTCTTATCATTTTCAGGTTCCTCATACAACTCATCTTTTGGCCTGAATGGAGACCTTGTTCCTTTCTGCAATGCAATAAGATATACTTTTTCACTGGCATCGAAATAAGGCTCTGGCTGTCTTGGTCCCCATGGAGACCCAACAAGTGTTGTAAAGTTCCTGTCAGACAAGAAATATATAAACTTTCCGTCCGGGCTCCACTGAGGGTATGTACTATTAGCTCTATCAGTTGTAATTGGAAATGAATCACCGCTCTCAACGTTATAAACATAAATTTGAGCCATCGTGTTAAAGGCCTGTTGAACAAAAGCCAACCATTTGCTGTCTGGCGACCAAGAGAATGTTCTAATCCCTTCGTCATTGGAAGAGATTTTTTTACTCTTGCCATTGGCAATATTCAATATGTACATATCTCCGGCCAGATCATCATAGGCCAGCCATTTGCCATCGGGCGATGGAAATCCTGCATACCTTAATACCTTACCATTTTTTGTTAAGAATTTCTGTTTTCCGATTCCATCAGCAGGCATACTTACAAACTCAAATTCATCACTTTCATCAGAGAGGGTAATTATATTCTTCCCATTATGAGAGAAAACAGCATCACGATACCTTACATCCTTTTTATCTGTAAACTCGACAATCCTTCCTTCTTTTACTGGTGCTACAAACACACGACCTCGTGCTGTTATAACTATTTTATCTCCCTCGGGGCTTGGGTACGCAGAGGTTATATAATTCTCCGGATTATCTACCCATTTTTCTCTCAATTGGTCAAAATCTGACGTAAGAGTAATATCGACAACCTTTTGCTCACCAGACTGAATATTATAATGCCAGATATCTGCACCAATCTGGTACACAATATTTCCTTCAGAAAGATTGGCATACCTGACATCAAACTTTTCATGTTTTGTATGTTGTTTTATATTCTCGCCATTTTCATCCATAGACCAAATATTCATCGTTCCATCCCTATCGGTAATAAAGTAAACCCGTGCTTCATACCACATGGGGTGATGGCTTCCTCCTGTATAACCTTTAGTAAGTTTTATTGCTTCCTGGCTGCCTTCTGTATATTTCCATATCTGTCTGGCTGTTCCTCCTTTATATCGTTTGGTAACATTACCATGAAAAGATGGACGAACAAAATATACTGTCTTACCTGCCTCATCAAACGATCCCTCACTTGCCTGGCTTAGTGGTACCCTGTAAAATCTCTTGGTTTTCGTATCAATTGTAACAAGTTGCCTGTCCGGTAATGTTGAGAAGGCCCTGGTATCATAAACAATTTCACCTTGAGGAGTCCAGCCGTTAACTATGGAAAAATCGCTTTCATAGGTCCACCTGGTAGGTACACCACCTGAAAGAGGCATGGAATACACTTCAGTTGGGCCTTCATAACTGGCCGAAAAAGCAATCATTTTCCCATCCGGAGAAAAAGCCGGATACCTTTCTTCTTCCGGATGTGTGGTTAACCTTATTGCCTGACCACCTGAGAGAGATACTATCCAGATATCGCCTTCAGCCGCAAAAACCACTTTGTTACCATGAACATCTGGATAACGGTAATATCCTTT
>JBDLIU010000254.1:0-6472 GCA_039714715.1 Bacteroidota bacterium | reverse complement strand
TTCTATATCAATAAGGCAGTTGATCCCGGTTTAATCAAAGTGGTTGAAGATGAAATTATTCCACGTCTGAACAAAGAAATGCCCAACCAGCTCTCACCAGAAAAATTAGCTGATAATCCTCTATTATCCAAATTCACCTTGATATTTGATCGAGAAGGTTATAGCCCTGCAATGATGTTACGTTTAAATGAAAAACGCATTGCCTGTATGACTTATCATAAATTCCCTAAAGAAGATTGGCCGGAAAAAGAATTCAATGTTTACCCGGTACAGCTAGTAACGGGTGAAGTGGTTGATATGGCTTTGGCCGAACGAGGGTGTTGGCTGGGTAATTTACTCTGGGTGCGGGAAATTCGTAAACTGAATAATAGTGGACACCAGACTTCAGTGATCACCACTCATTATTTGATGGATTTTATACAGATTGCCAGCTCCATGTTTGCCAGATGGTCTCAGGAGAACTTCTTTAGATATATGCGTATGCATTATAATATTGATAGTCTTGTTGATTATTGTCTTGATGATATTCCTGACACCACCCAGGTCGTCAATCCAGATTATCGCCAGCTGGATTCACAAATTCGTAGTATTAACAGCAAATTGACTCGTCGGCTGAGTCAGTTTGGTTCAATTAATCTAAAGTCAGATATAGATCCTAAAAAAGTAGAAGCTTTTGAAAATAAAAAAGCAACACTGATGGAAGAAATTGAGTTGTTTCAAAATGAGCTGGATGAGTTAACCCAACTTCGTGACTTAATCTTAATATTATCTATAAAAACAAGGAGTTAATTTTTGAAATTTAAAAAGTTGGCACTACAGATTTTTTATTTTTCTATAATCGTTTTTACATTTCCTATTGGATCAGTTGAAATTCCCAGTGCATCAAACAGTTTTTTCTGCATTGGCTCAGCTTTGCTTGTGGTTCTTACATAAATCATTTTATTATCTCTGGTCGGCATAGAAATAGTGATACGTTGTTGAGTAGATAATAACTGCCGAATACTATGCCAGCTTAAATGAATGTCTTTTTTTTGTAACTGATAGCGGATGGTATGTACCAGATGATAAGCCAGCAGGGTAATAAGCAAATGGGCAGTCACTCTACCTTCTTTTTGATGATAGACCGGACGCAGCCCCAGCTCTGTTTTCATACTACGGAAGGTGGCCTCTAAGTCAGTTAGCATGACATAGGTATACCAAAGCTGCTCTTCTGTCCAGTTGAGAATATTACTTCTCAAACAATAAACACCACTGAGCTTATCTTTTTCATCACTTTTATCCAGGCGTTTAAAGTGAATGGAGGTTGCATTCTTTTTTTCATTATCAGCAATCACCTCTATTGCATAATCCTGAGCAACCCGACTATTTTTCTGCTTAATACGGCCAATACTTTCCAGTATTTTTTCATAGCGTTTTGTACAGCCTTTTTTTGATAAGCCCTGATGGAGTTTACTCAAAGCTTCTTCAAATCGTTGATGAAAGCGACTGCGTATGGCGGCATCTTTTTTCTCTCTTTTTTCGCTATGGCAATAGAGCAGCACTTCGTCATTATCTTTGTCATCCACCCGTTTAACAGTGACTGTATTACCCGGTGCATTCTTTACAAAAACAGCATCAGATGAACCTTGAGGATTTTCTTTATAATGTTCCCGACTGACCACAATGTATTGGAAACTATTTTCAACTAACCAGTTAATATTATCCTGTGAAGCAATACCGGCATCTAATACAATGACCGGGGATTGATCCGAACTCTTATTCAGTCCCTCTATCATTTCCTGCAAGGTACCCGGTTCACTGGCATTGCCGTTAAATATCCTGCTGTTCATGGGGAAACCTTCTGCATCCAGAACAACACCCATGGTTACCAGGCGACAATCGCTGCGTTTTTCTTTGGAACGGCCGAACTCTGCTTTAGGATTGGCTGCACAGCTCCCCTCAAAATAGGTATTGGTTAAATCATAAAGAATAATAGTGGAGCTGAGATTAAATAGATTTTTTTCCTGAGTGTATAAAAAACTTTCAAGAGCGGATTGTGATTTAAGTAATTGATCGCCCACTGTATAAAGGCGAGTGAGCGTGGTGGTTTCATAATCATGATCCATTAACTCTCCCAGGGCAGATTGAGAGCTTAACCATTGCTGTGTACTGCGCTCACTACCTGGAGCTATCATGCGCCCAATAATATTCCCCAGTGCAGCGGCTGTATTTTTGCCATTAAAGCCGCATTGGGTTAATTTCTGATCCAGTTGCAATTGTTTCATAGCATGCCAGGCAATGGTTTCTACACCAATACTGCGGGCTTTTAATGCTTTAAGTTCATTGATATCCACTGTTTCATAATGGTGAATATCCTCTTCTGGGCTCAATTGGTTTGCAGTCGTACTGACTATGGGTTGGGATTGCTTGTGGATAATTAAGGCACAATAGCGTTGTGCTGCCTTTTCCAGAGTTTCATCCAGCGCTTGCTGTACATCAAACAAATCAGCTTGTTCCCCCTGAGAATTATCAAGTAATAATTGCTCAATACGGCTGATAAGAGCTGGCCAGTGCATTGGGTCAATATCAAAATTCTTACCCAGATTCAGCAGTGTTTTCTGTTTTACTTTATGACCTTCGCGAATGGACTCAACAATTCGGTAGGTGTAGTAGGCATCGCCCTGTTTGGAATTCTTAATTTTTGTTTTGCGTATGTACATATTACTATCATGCACAACTTTGTGGCATAAATCAAGATATAAATGCAATATTATGGCACTACATTTGAATGAAAAAGTATATCTTGTTGATATTAAAGAATAAAATATTTTTGATCGCGACTTTTTTGGTGAAATTGCTTATTTTTTATACATAAAGTCACGAAGTTGGGTTAAATTGTGCCACTTTTTAAACCTGAAATCCCGTTAATGTAACTATGTTGAATAAGAGACATCAAAAGCATTCAGAATTTCCCGTTGAAGCGGTGTGGTCTCGGTAAGCAGTTTCCCATAGCGCCCAGAGTATTTGATTTGAGTCAGTGTTTCCATTTGCTCCATAATATCTCGTACCGTTAAATATTTTAACTTATCGTTTGCTTTGGCAATCTGACGGATTTCACTGACATAAATCAGCGCCAGAAATTGTAAAAACAGTCGACTATCCATCGCTTGTGCATTATGAACACGTAAACGCTTCATGTCCAAATGATTTTTGAGATCATCAAAGCAGTTCTCCACAACATCTTTAGAGCGGTAAACACAAAGTGTTTCTTCCGCTATTTTGAATTTATTTGACAGGATACAAAAGAAACCGATGTAGCGTTTGCGATACTTTTGGATTTCTTCATCGTTGAATTCTATCTTTCGCCCTCGCTTAGGTGTTTCCTTGATGGTGAAAAACTGCTCATAAAGCTTGATATGATTTTCAATATATTGACCCGCTTCCAGCTCTTCTTTGAGCACCATTAGTTTTCGGGTGAATGCATCATAATGGCTTGCTGCCCGCTCTGCGCTGTAATAGACATGGACATAAAGCCTGTGATTATTAGCCCCCCATTTATGCAAAGAGGTTCCGGCATATAAAGCTTCATCTTCACTAATAGAAAGATAGTTTCGAGGCGATGAAATAGACTCATAATGTTCATCTATTATGTTCTCAATCCATTTGCGCCCTACAGGAGCAGCGATGGTGAATTTGTGCTTTTGTTTATAAAGCTCATCAATGTTCGATTGACTGTAAAAGCCACGATCAAGAACCAGGTGCATCGAATCAGAGCCAAGAAAGTCCAGTGATTTAATGGTGGTTTTTAGTGTACTGACATCGCTAATATTACCCGGTAAGCGACGATAATAAACAGGTAGCCGTGTTTTTTGACCAAACAGCATGGCCAAATTTATTTGTTCCAGTGAGTCTCCGTCACGGTTATAACCCCAATGCAAATATTCATTGTTACGAGCATAGGAAGAAATGGAAGTGATATCATAACACAGGTAATCATTTTCAAGGATCTGGTTCATCCATAAACTAAAAAAACGCTGCCGGTCATCCTCGTTAATTTTGCGTAGCAATTCGCTAACACGCTGACTACTGATCAAATCATTCATTGGATGCAACGTTGCTTGACTCCAGGTTTCAATGCGAGAAAGTGGCAATCCCTTTTGTACCAGAAAGTAAACCAGACTCTGGATCATTGAAGCCTCTTCACCAAAACACTTATTAATGAGTTTAGTCAGGCCATGCTTGCTGGCGATTTGTTCCAGTAGTAAGAACGATCCGGCAACACGTGCAGTTACAACGTTTTTTGTTTCATTTTTCTTTTCTGTCGGCTTTTTTCTGCGTTTGGCCGGGATAAGTTTATCTGTCACCGGATCAACCTTTCCCAGATAAACCTGTTTGTTCCGGGGTGCCTTCTTTTCTTTGTCCCAATAGCTTTCCACAGAATAACGATAGACTGCACCAGTTTTTTTATCTCGATGATGGGTAATATTTGCCATGACGTGACCTTGTTCATAGTTACAATTATATTGTAACTATGTTCTGAGCAATAGTCAATTACTATGTGATTTGCTATAGCAAGGATTTGTTAAATAAGGAGGGGTGAAGGATTTTTTTGTTTAAAACAACAAGTTAAAGAAGTTCTGTTTTTCTGTAACAAATCAGAAAATAGGATTCTGCTAGTTTTGTTGGCTACATAGTTACAGTTATGAAAGGGAGTTTAGGTTAAATAAGGAGTTTATATTATTGATAAGTGATTAGGCTAAAAGTTTTAGAACATAAAAAGCGATCTGATTAAGAAGAACTATTGAGAATTTCTTCTGTTTTAAGATTAAATGGAGTTTTATGTTTGAAATTTGTCAAATAAGCATAAAAAGCAAGAAAATTTAGTAAAAAGTACTTGACATAACAGGGGCATCCATATATTTCCTAGATCTATTATAAATAACTTCTGCCCCCTTTTTTTCTTTTACTGATGTAAGTGTGCTTTCATATATGCCTTTAGCCTTCTTAAAATTTCCTGCCCTTCATTATTGATAAACTTTTCAATATCACCATGTTCACTTTTTGCATGCTCCTCAGACTGCAATTGCTTGATTAATTGATCAAGTTGTTCCTGAGCACCAGAAAAGAATGAAAAATCGTTTGAATTTAGGTATGCTATGTTCATAAGAGAGGCCTTTTTACTGGGTTATGAATGTAAGAAGCTTATAAACCAGTATTTTGATCTCTCTTTCTTTAAAATTCAAGCTTTAGTTGTTGATTTTTCTCTTTAATTTCATCGTTTTAGCGGATCTGCACCCATATAAAAAAGGGCTGCTTCTTTTAAATCATCACGCATCCACTGAGTGCTTAAGTCGGCACTGTATTTTACTAACTCTCCTTTCTCTGAAAGAATTTTTAGTTTTTCCCGTAACGTTCTGACTTCAGGGATCCTGTCCAGACCTAATATCTTGCCCCATTCCCCCGGTGCACAATAACGTAATCGTTCAACACTTTTTATTCTGGCTAATGACATAAACGCAATCAGAATAAAAATACTGTCCAGACCATAATATCCATTGGGGAGCTTAAAATAGTGGCGAGTATTTTGCAACAGTCCTGTTGCTAATAAGGCAGGTAATGCCAATAAAACACCTGCTTTAGGAACATCCAGTGTACTTTGAAATTCAATAGAAACTTCTTTAATATCACCGACCATAGCGGCCACTCGCCCCATAACATTGGTGGCACCCACTCCTATTGTTGCGCTATGATCAATGGCATTACGTTCACTTTTATTACTGGATGTTAACAGCTGATTATTTTGTTTCTTTTTTTTTCTGGTTTATGTAAGCGCTTATCAGAAATGGCCTTATCCAAAGTATTCTTTTTTATGTTAAAACTGTTGGCAATTTCTGATATGTCTTTGTTTTGGTTTAATTGTTCCTGAATTTCATCCAGTATTTCAGGAAGGAGCACTGTAGCACCTCTGGTTTTTTTTGCCTTATAAAAACCAGAAACACCTTCTTCACGATATTTTTTTACCGAGCGTTTTACAGTAATCGGGGCAAGCCCAAAGGCTCGATAGATTTCTGATTGAGTGACATGACCATTGAGATAAAACTGACTGGTGATCATTCTGAAGGTGTTGAGATCAGTTTCATCATGAGTAAAGACTGGCATCATTCCATTAAAATAGGTAATGCTGCCATTTTGTTTTTCATAGGATAAAGTGGAGTTAATGGGGGTAAATCCTTCACTGAAGATTGGTAATTGTACTTTGGGCATAATATTCACTTAACTATTCATGGTGGATGTGGAAGATTATTGTAGCACTGATTAACGGAGGACAAGATAAAGAGGAACTTTTGGTCTCACTCTATAATCAATCTGTTTTTTTGTGAAAAATAGTCAATTGATAGAATGATTTCTATCTATATGTTTTTGAAGTCATTTTCTTGGGAAGGCATAAAATATGCTCATTCCCTAGATCAGGAGGTCTGACATTCTTGGGTCG
>JBDLIU010000253.1:0-6482 GCA_039714715.1 Bacteroidota bacterium | reverse complement strand
TCATCAATGATCTTCATAATTTCATCATCAGAAGAGTCGAAGCTAATCCTTCCCCTGTTTGCTGCATTGGCAAAGATCAGGCTCAACTTTCCATCTGGCTTTATCTCCTTATAAGAATCATAGAACAGCGTACTAAATTTTTGCTGGCTATTTCTTTGCTCAATTCTGGCTTGTTCAATAGCTGCCAGAAAATCGGGGTCTTCATTATTACCACTTATCCCCTTTATAATTTCAACAGGAGAAACCTCAAGCACAACATGCATCCCCCCCTGAAGGTCAAGCCCCAGGTTTAGCTCCGTGTCTTTTATTTCCTTAAAAGTATAATCTAACCCAAGCAATGAATAGGCAGGTTCATTCCAGATAGAATCCAGGTATCCCTGTTTTTTAGATAAATCCACAACACCGCTTTCATCTGTTGCGATGCTTACTGCCTCTTTTTGAATGTTACGTGAGACGAACGTAAATGATAAATAGTATAAGCTTAAAGCTGTAACTATTATAGTAAGTACTACTACGGCACCTTTATTTCTCATGATTTTATTGTTTAATATTCTATTTTGTTATTGAAAACTGGCATAACAAGAACCTCCCATCCTTGATGTATAATGCCTGAAAAGACGAGTTTAAGATTATTTTAGGGAGCGTTGGTGCTAATCACCTTACGAAAGAGTGTTCGGAAATGACTGGTTCCTGCAATGTAAGGTGTATCATGAGCTGGCAGTGGATCTGACACTTCATTTAACACAATCTCTCTTATCTGGTAAAATTCCTGGTGAGGGGTAATTTGTGATATTGAACTTATCGCCAGGTTGGCTTGAAGAATGTAAGTCTGATCATCAGTAGTAGATGTTTCAGAATCATCTTTCTGACTATCCTCCACAGTCGTTTTTACAATAGACTGCGGTTGTGAAACCTGGTTAACCACAATGGTTAAACCAAGAATCATTAATGTAAGAATTATCAGATGATTTTTTAACTTCATTTTACTACCCTCACCCAAGTGAGCGGCAAATTTATGTAATTCAGCTTCTTATAACAAATCCTGCTATACAGTTTTTATGCTGATGTTGAGTTAAGGGCTAAATCTTAATTTGAAGTGCTGTTTAAAACTAGTGATTCTGTTAGAATCCTGAAAGGATTCAAGGTGTAAGCTCAAGGCGAAGTGAAACAAGCCTTGATAACTAAAGTTAAAATTCAAAATGAGGGCTGAAAGTCCGAAAGGTAAGATCGGGTAGGGATTAAAGAATTCTATTATTAGGATGTATCACCCTTTCAGGGTTTGTGTTAGATATACTTCATAGGCTCAGGGCTCCGTTTCTCTTCGCCCGGAGCTATTACATTGCGGAGCGTTGCTCCTCCTGAGATGAGCATGCACTTAAAATTAATAGTTAGCCAAACTGAGTCTATATTTTAGACTTTCGAACGGATAAAGGCAGATAAGACTTCAAGTGCCTCTTCAAAATCTGTATGATTGGGGATAATCAGGTCTGCTGATGATTTATATGGTTCAATATACTTTTCATAGGTAGGCATTACATGGTTTTCATAACGATATAACACATCGTCAAGATCATAGCCTCTTTCTTTATCGTCCCTGATTATCCTCCTCTTGAGCTTAATATAATCCTTAGCATCAATAAATACTTTCAAATCAAGCAAATCGGCAATTTCTTTATAATAAAACACGAAAATACCTTCAACAACCATTACGGGTGCCGGATTTAGTACAATATGCTTTGGGTTAGAATCCGGATTGTTAAAGGTATACTCTTCTCTGCTTACTGTTTTACCTTCTTTTAAAGCAATAATATCTTTTTTATATTCATCAAAATCAATTGAATCCGGAAGATCAAAATTCTTAATACCCTTTCCGTCAACCGGTTGATCAGATCTTTTCTTATAGTAATTATCCTGTGATACAAGACAAACCTCACTCTCATCAAACTGTGACAGAAGGCCCTTAAGAAACCTGGTTTTACCTGAACCACTTCCACCGGTAATTCCAATTAGAAAAGGAGATTTCAAGATTGTTCTTTGTTTAGAAATTCAATTAGTTTTTTAACAGCCATCCCTCTATGACTGATTTTGTTTTTTTCAGCCATATCCATCTCTGCAAATGTACGATCAAAGTTAATGGGAAGAAAGACTGAATCATAACCAAAGCCATTTTCTCCTCTTCTTTCTTCTATTATTTCCCCTTTAATAATACCTTCAAAGAATATAGGATTCCCATCCTTAATAAATGCGATGACTGTTCTAAATCTTGCTTTCCTATTTTCCTCTCCTTTCAGATTCTTGAGAAGTTTATCAATATTCTTCTCACTATTTGCCGGTTCACCTGCATAACGTGCACTGTACACTCCGGGGGCACCCTTCAATGCATTAACCTCAAGACCAGTATCATCAGCAAAACAACTGATGCCCGTCTTATTAAATACATGTTGTGCCTTAATTAATGCGTTCTCTTCCAGAGAAGTGCCAGTTTCTTCGATATCTTCTTCGATACCAATATCATCGAGACTGATTACATCGAAATTCTCAATGAGCCGATTTATCTCGTTTACCTTATTTTGATTATGGGTGGCGAAGCAGATAGCCATTATTAATTTGCTACCCTGATTAATCTAATATCAAATATTAAGGTTGCATTGGCAGGGATTGTAGAACCTGATCCATGGGTGCCATAGGCATAATACGAAGGTAAATAAATAGTATAGTCATCCCCTTCCCGCATCTCCGATACCATTACTTGCCAACCCAAAATTGTTTGACCTAAGATCATTCCTAACTCTTCATTACCATCAAAAATTTCCTCTGTATCTAAGAATCGTCCTTCATAATCAACATAGATCGAATCTGAAAGCAAAGGGGTTATCCCGTCTCCTATGGCATTTATTGTATAACGAATATTTGATGGATTGTGAATTAAAGTATCAGTAATGCCATTCTCGGTTAAATAGTTATCGATTTTCTCTTGCTCTAAATTATATTGCTCTACTACCGATAATGCTTCTTCTTCATCACAGGCAAAGAATAATAATCCAAAACCAACAACTAATATCGCGCCTAAGTATCTCATTCTTTTACTATCTCTACTAACTCAACGTCAAAAACCAGGATTGAGTTAGCTTTAATTATATTACTCCTTGCTCGGTTCCCATACGCTAAAGCAGAAGGGATCACAAGTTTAGCTTTACCTCCTTCTTTCAACAAGGCAATGCCAATATCCCAGCCTTTAATAACCTGTCCTGCACCAAGAGGGAATGCATAAGGTTCATAAGTTCTGGCTGGGTTAAATAAATTCGCTTCTTTAGCTTTTTCCTCAATACTGGAGTCGAAGACTGTGCCATCAAGAACGTAGCCGGTATAGTTTACTTTCACCATTTGACCTTCCTGGGGCATATCGCCTGTCCCTTCTTCAACGATTTCATAATATAAACCTTCTTCTGTTTTAGAAGCATTTATTCCGTTGGTTTCAATATATGCCTTAATTGTATCAGCTTCAGATTCAATAAGCTCATTAAGTTTGGCAAGATTATACTCATCAAATTCTTCCTTCGTAAATATTTTATCAATACCCAATCGTACTTCTATTTTTGATCCTGCGTATCTGGGTGGTGCCGGTTGCCTATATGAATTCATATATAAAGAATCAGCTTCAATAAAAAATATTACACTGTCTCCTTCCCCAACAAGACTTAAGCATTCTTCCAGGCTGGCATTTTTCTTAAAAATAGCTGTATCATATGGCATTGGCATGGTTCCTCCCTGCTGATCTGATGAGAAAATGACGTCCTCAAGGCTATCCAGATAAGTAATATTTAATGTCCAAAATCCACCATGAGGTGGTATCTCTCCTGTACCATGTTCAATAAATTCATATTTTATCCCGGATAATGTCTCCATCTCTCCGGTACTGGTCTGGGCAATTACTCTTTCATCCGTTTCTTTGGAACAGCTTACTACAAATAATATTACCAGAAGGCTGCCAAATAGTTTAGTGATTATTGATTTCATATTGAAGTTCTTTCTTTTTATTTATTACAATGGATTTAAATTTTTCAATGGTTTCCTCCAGGGAAAGTTCTGTTCTTCCTCCGGCTGCGTTATTATGCCCTCCCCCATTGAAATGGGCTCTGGCAAATTCATTCACAGAATAAGATCCAATGGATCGGAATGAAATTCTTACAGCATCTTTTGCTTCAGTAAACATTGCCGCCATGGTTATATTGGCTATCGACAAAGCATAATTGACCAGACCTTCCGTATCACCCTTTTGCACATTGAATTTTTTCTGATCATCAAGGGTGAGATAAATATAGGCAACATCATAATCCTTTAATACAACCAAACGCTGACTCAATACAAAACCCATTAATCTAAGACGATCTTCTGTATTTGTATCATATATCAGTTTAGCAATCTGGGAAGTATTTGCTCCATGATCAATCAACTTTGCTACCACTTCGTGTATATGCCTGGTGGTATTGGGATGTTTGAAGCCTCCCGTATCAGTCAGTATTCCTGCATAAAGACAATCTGCCTCATCAGGTTCCACATAATCTGTCCAACCAATTTCTTCAACCAGATCATAAATCAGCTCGGCTGTGGCTCCTGCTTCTATACTCCACTTCTCAAAGTCAGCAAAGTTCTTAGGCTCAAGATGATGGTCTATCATAACTTTAATAGCATTAGATCTATCCACCAACTCTCCTAATTCTCCGATTCTTTCTAAATTAGAAAAATCAAGGCAAAAAATGACGTCTGCCTTATTTACCAAATCGGCAGATTCCTCCATATTGTTATCAAAGACCAATACGTCGTCATTCCCTTTCATCCACTTAAGAAAATCCGGGTAGTCATTAGGAGAAACTACATCAACCTTATGATTCTGCTTTTTTAATATAGACGCCAATCCTAACGCTGATCCAAGCGCATCCGCATCAGGATTGTGATGGACAGTGATTAAAACGTTCTGTTTTGTGCTAAAAAGCTGCTTAAATTTCTCTAATTCTCTCATTCA
This sequence comes from Bacteroidota bacterium, assembly GCA_039714715.1. Lineage (GTDB taxonomy): Bacteria > Bacteroidota > Bacteroidia > Cytophagales > Cyclobacteriaceae > S012-113. Next base: position 1,459 of record JBDLIU010000253.1, on the reverse strand, counting down.
TTAGCATACCCACATACAACAAAAGTATAGAGGCATGAAATTGTTTGAAGGTGCAAATTTGATATGTTTTCTAAGAAATGCCAAAGATTAACAAACAATGACCTTTGAATGTTAATAATTTATTGGTTAAATCCCTGTTTATAATTGAAAAGTCTATTTTTGCTGCAAATAATAATTAGACAATAAAAAAACATGGCAACAAACAGAACATTTACCATGATCAAGCCCGATGCAACAAGTGCAGGAAACACAGGGGCAATAACTAAGATGATAGAAGATGCAGGATTTAGAATCGTGTCTATGAAGCTAACACAACTTACTCCTGAAAGAGCCGGACAGTTTTATAAAGTGCATAAAGAAAGGCCTTTCTATAGCGACTTATGTGAATACATGTCTTCAGGGTCCATAGTTCCTATGATCCTTGAAAAAGATAATGCAGTTGAAGCTTTCAGGACATTAATTGGAGCTACTGATCCCCAGCAAGCCGCCGAAGGTACTATTAGAAAACTTTTTGCAAAATCAATATCGGCCAATGCCATCCATGGCTCCGACTCGGATGAGAATGCTGAAATTGAGAGCAATTTCTTTTTCTCAAAAACTGAACAGTATTAATAAAATTTGAGACACACATTATAGGGATCTGTCAGGATCCCTTTTTTTATTTTAAATACTTTAAGGTATTACGCCTAAGAAGATGATTGGGGCATCTTTTCTATCCAAAAATTGTTGAACCCTTCTCCAACAACAATGTTGATCAATTGAGACTGAAGCAATTCTAAAATTGCCAGAAAATTAAAAATCAATAATATTTTAGTCTTTTCTTTTTTTATCAAATCTGTGAATGAAACCTTCCCTTTTCGATTAAGGTTAGTCAATATATTTTCTTTCTGCCCGGCAATCGTGTACGGATAAGGGATTACCTGGTGAACAGGTTTGTTTTGTTCATCTTCAAACCTCCTAAGTGTTTTTTCAAAGACTTTCAGTAGTTTGTACAAGTCGAGGTCCTGCAATTCAGCTTCTACATCTGTTCCGGCTGTAAGGCTTTTTAATTCCTTGTCAATATTCCCTCTTGTATGCTTTGCCAATCTGTCCCCTTCCATCTGGCCAAGGGTTTCAACCACTGATTTATATTTTTTATACTCAAGCAGGTGTTTAACTAATTCATCCCTGGGATCAATTTCGTTGCCCTCCTCATCTAGCTGAGGTCTGGGGAGCAACATTTTAGCCTTTATCCTCATTAGTGTTGCCGCAACAAGAATGAATTCACTGGCTACTTCAATATTCATATTCTCCAGATCATTGAGATAGCTTAGAAAATCATCCGTAATCTTTGAGATGGGTATGTCATATATATCCAACTCATCCCGCTCAATAAAGAAGAGCAGCAAATCAAAAGGTCCTTCAAAAAGGGGTAATTTTATCTCAAAAGTCATTCGCTTGATCCCACAATGAAGTTCAA